>JAUVLE010000028.1 GCA_030595905.1 Candidatus Cloacimonadota bacterium
GCATAGGTCTGAATGACTATAAGATCACATTTCAGGACGTTTACGTCCTTCAACGGCTTTGTAATATTTTTAAATCTTTTTTCCCTACCTGTAAACGGGCAGGTTATTGATAACAAACCGTTGAAAAAGATTCAGTAGGTAGAAAAATCATTATTTTATTCTTACCACATCGGGACGATGTAAGTTAATAACTGGTTCAATCGAGACGAATGAACCAACAGAAAGAAGTTTGGGAAAGTAACTGGGTTCTCCTTCTCCGTCCGGGAGAAGGTGTCTGACCACACTTATGTGGTTCAGACGGATGAGGCTAACCTCCCTGCTTTGCTTATGTTCCTTCTCCGTTTGGGAGAAGGACAGCAGGATGAGGATAATAAAATCATTTGACTTCTAAACTATAAAATCCAACTCTTGCCAGGGTAAGCAAAATCAAATATTTCAAAGGAGATAATGATGATCAATATTTCAAAAAACAAAGCATTCCTGCTGATTTTTTTATCATTACTATTTGTGGGTACTTCCCTGTTTGCAGTACAAGAAAGCTATAAAGAACTATGGGACGAAGTCCGGGAATCGGGGAGTAAAGGACTGCCAAAATCCACCATGGAATTAGTCGAGCATATTTACGATAATGCAAAAGTTGAAAATAACGCTTCTCAATTCGTGAAAGCTGTTATCCACAAAATGAAGTTCTCTGTTCAGGTAGAAGAATTTTCCGATGTAAAACTGATAAATAATTTAAGTGAAGAGCTCGTCGATGCTAAATTTCCCATAAAACCGGTTTTACATTCCATTCTTGCAGATTGTTACTGGCAGTATTTTCAACGAAACCGCTGGAAATTCTACAACAGAACAGAAACCATCAACTTCCGGCAGGATGACGTAAGCACCTGGGACCTGAAAAAAATATCGGTTGAAGTTATCGAACATTACCGGCTTTCGTTGGAAAACCAAAGCGAACTGAAAAAGATACAACTGGATAATTATGATAACATTTTAACAATCGGAAATACCCGGAACCTGCGTCCCACGCTTTATGATTTCCTTGCCCATCGTGCTGTGGATCTGTTTATGAATACCCAATCGGGTTTGATCTCACCCGCATATCAATTCAAGATAAGTGCTGCAGGCTACTTCCTGCCGGCAGATAACTTCGTATATATGAATATCGTCAGCCGAGATTCTCTTTCGCTGGAATATAATGCACTTCTAATTCTGCAGGACCTGGTTCAATTCCATCTTAAAGATAAAGTGCCGGATGCACTCGTAGATGTCGATCTGAAAAGACTGAATTTTGTTTATGGCAGTTCGGTTATCGAAAACAAAGACGAACTTTATGAAAAAGCTCTTATCAAACTGGAAAAAAAATATACTAATTTCCCGGCATCTGCCGAAATTTCCTATGCCCTCGCTAATTACTATTACCAGTTGGGAAGCCTTTACAATCCACGGGTTTCCGAAGATAATAGATGGTATTTCAAAAAAGCTTATGATCTTTGCCGGAAAATAGTTAAAAAATTCCCGGATACGATCGGCGCGGGAAACAGCAGATACCTGATCTCCAATATTACAGCAAAAGATATGTCGCTTCAGACAGAAAGAGTTTGCCTGCCGCAGCAAAAATCGTCAGGACTGCTGAGCTACAGGAATGTGAACAAATTCTATTTCAAGGCTGTAAAGATAACAACCAACGAACGAGACAAATTTCAATACAATCATAATTATGATAATGAAAAGAAACTGAAAAAGTTCATTTCTCGACAGGCGGATGGAGAATGGAACATCTCTTTTCCGGATGAAGGAGATTTCCAGAGGCACTCGATAGAAATTAAGATCCCCGAACTGAACATTGGAGAATACCTGTTACTTGCCAGCGATAACCCTGATTTCAGCAGCGACAAGAACGCTGTTACCTACTCTTTCCTCACAGTTTCAAATATCAGTTTCTTTCAGAGAGATGTGAAAAGCAAAAGAAAAGATTTCTATGTGCTTCACAGGAAAACAGGAAAGCCCCTGTCCGATGTGAAAGCAAATGTCTGGTTCAGGGAATATAACTATGATAAAAGAAAATACGAAAAAGTTAAATTCCCGGAAAGTTTCACCACGAATGAAGAAGGATATTTAAGCATTCCTATACCCTTAGTACCAGAAAGAAATTCATCGTATTATGTTGAATTTGTGAAAAAAAATGACAAACTGTTTACAGATGATTCTTTCTACGATTACTATTATGATCATAAGCAGGATAAGATCCTAAAGACTTTCTTCTTTACAGACCGTGCCATTTACCGCCCCGGACAGACAGTTTACTTCAAAGGAATTATGATAGAGACCAATGAAAAGAATCACGAAAACGAAATTAAAACCAATTTCCAAACCAGAGTTTTTATGTATGATGTGAATTATCAGGAAATTTCCAGTTTGAACCTGACGACCAATGATTACGGAACTATTAGTGGTTCTTTCACAATTCCGCAAGGTGTTCTTACCGGAAATTTCCAGATAACCAATAATTACGGAAGCATCAGTATATCTGTGGAAGAATACAAACGTCCCAAATTTGAAGTTAAAATAGACCCGCCCAAAGAGAGCTTCAAGATCAACGATAACGTTAAGATCAAAGGTTCTGCAAAAGCGTATGCAGGATTCAACATCGATAATGCCGATCTCACTTACCGCGTTGTACGAACGGTTACCTTTCCTTACTGGTGGTATTATTGGAGATGTGTACCATATAATATGTCTCAGGTAGAGATCACGAACGGAAAAGCAAAAACAGATGAGAATGGAAAGTTCGAGATTGAATTCAAGGCAATTCCCGATCTTAAAATTCCCGAAAAAGATGATCCCACTTTTACCTATCAGGTATTCGTCGATGTTACCGATATCAACGGAGAAACACGCAGCGCCTGGCAATATGTTTATGTTGGTTATACGGCACTGCGCTTGGATCTGCAGATTATCGATAAAATAAATAAAGATGAAGATTCCTATTCCTGCATTATCAATTCCCGGAACCTGAATGGAGAATTTGAACCTGCAAAAGGTGATGTGTTTATCTACAAATTGAAATCTCCCGACAGGATATTCCGCCGAAAATTGTGGGAGAAAGCAGATAAATTCCTGGTCGATAAAGAAAAATATTATTCCTGGTTCCCGCATGATGCTTTCACAAATGAAGATGATTTCTATACCTGGGAAAAGGAAAAAACTGCTTTTGAATCAAAGTTCGATACAGAGAAAGATAAGAACCTGAATTTGAAAAAACTTAAAAAATGGGAACAGGGAGTTTACCTGGTCGAGCTTCATTCCAAAGACAAATATGGCAAGAAAGTAAAAGAAATTAAGTACTTCACTCTTTATTCCGAAAAGGAAAAGGACCTTCCCTATAAAATGTTCAACTGGTTCGTGATGGAAAACTATAACGTGGAACCCGGCGATAAAGCAAAGATATTGATAGGTTCCGGCGCAGATGATGTGAAGGTCTTGTATGAGATCGAGCAGGATGCTGAAATACTTCAGAAGGAATGGATCAAACTGGATGCTCAGCAGAAGCTCATCGAAATCCCGATAATAGAGGAATACCGTGGAAATATAATCGTTCATCTCACATTCGTCAAGCATAACAGGCTTTATACAAACAACTATACGATAAACGTTCCCTGGACGAATAAGAAATTAAAACTGGAGTTTGAAACTTTCCGCAATAAGCTTCTTCCCGGTGAAAAGGAAGAATGGCGGATCAAGATAAAAGACAGCGATGGCGATAAAGTTGCTGCTGAAATGGTGGCAACACTCTACGATGCATCCCTGGATGCGTTCAGGGCAAATTATTGGTATCTTGGTGTCGATCCATATTATTACGGACGACTTTCCTGGAATATAAACCAGGGATTCAACCCGGAATATTCCAACCTGATCGCCGATTACTGGAATGAATACGTCTCTATGCCATACAAAAGATATGATGCTTTGAACTGGTTTGGAATGAACTGGTATGGTGGTTATTATGGTAGAAGCAGGATGATGTGTAAATCTAAAGGAACAGGAGAACCCAGAGAAGAGTTTTCCAGTATAGAAAAAACAACGCTCGGTGATCATGAAGTTTCTGCTCAAGAAATTAAAAAAGAAATAATGCCTTCGACAGGTGCAGTAGGTGGTCTCGACGGGAAAAGTGATTTGGATATAACCACTGCCGGCGCTGAGGATAAGCGGTTGCAAGAGGTCGATCTTTCCGCAGTAAAAGCTCGAACCAATTTCAATGAAACTGCTTTTTTCTATCCTCAACTTAAAACCAACGAAGAAGGTGATGTAATAATCTCCTTCACTATTCCGGAAGCTTTAACGAAATGGAAAATGATGGGACTGGCTCACACGAAGGACCTGAAGACCGGTACTATCCAGAATGAACTTGTTACCCAGAAACAACTGATGGTCATTCCCAATGCACCGAGATTCCTGCGGGAAGGCGACGAGATAACTTTCACTGCAAAAATATCCAACCTGGTAGAAAATGACCTGGAAGGAGTTGCCGAACTTAAACTTTTCGATGCTATCACCATGAAGCCGGTCGATGCAAAATTCAAAAATAAAAAAACCAAAAGATCATTCAAAGTAAAAGCAGAACAAAGCACACTTGTAAGCTGGAATATTTCTATTCCGGAAGGAGTTCAGGCTGTTACCTACAGAGTCGCGGCAAAAGCAGGAAATTTCAGTGATGGCGAAGAAAAAGCTCTTCCAATTTTAACGAACAGAATGCTGGTTACGGAATCGCTGCCTTTGCCTGTTAGAGGAAATCAGACCAAGACCTTTAAATTCAATAAACTCCTGGAATCAGGAAAATCCACAACACTGCGTAATCATAAGTTAACTTTGGAATTCACTTCCAATCCTGCCTGGTATGCCATTCAGGCACTTCCCTACATTATGGAATATCCCTATGAATGTTCGGAACAGATCTTCAGCCGCTTTTATGCTAACAGCATTGCATCGCATATTGCCAATTCCAGTCCGAAGATAAAACGTGTTTTCGATAGCTGGAAAAATACTCCGGGTTCAGAAGCTCTGCTTTCCAACCTGGAAAAGAACCAGGAACTCAAAGCTCTTCTTTTGGAAGAAACACCCTGGGTATTGGATGCAAAGAATGAAACCGAACGCAAGAAACGAGTGGGTGTGCTTTTCGACCTGAACAGGATGGCGAACGAACTGGACACAGCCGTCAGGAAACTGCAGGAAGCACAGGTCTCGAACGGCGGCTGGAGTTGGTTCAAGGGAATGCCGGACAGCAGGTACATCACACAGCACATCGTCACCGGACTCGGTCATCTGGATCACCTGAACATCAGAACTGTGCGGCAGGATGACAAGGTGTGGAATATGTTGAAAAATGCTGTTCGTTACCTTGATGAGCGGATCAGGGAAGATTACGAGTGGCTGTTGAAACATGCCAGCAATATGGATGACGACCATATTTCCAGTATTCAGATCCAATACCTCTATTCAAGAAGCTATTTCAAAGATATTCCCATAAACGACAGGAATGAAAAGGCATTCAAATATTTCAAGGGACAGGCAAAAAAATACTGGCTGAATAAAAGTAAATATATGCAGGGAATGATAGCACTTGCACTGCACAGATATGATGATAAGGAAACGCCAAAAAACATAATTGCATCTTTGAAGGAATTCTCGCTTTATTCTGAGGAAATGGGAATGTACTGGAAAGACAATTACGCGGGATATTACTGGTATCAGGCTCCTATCGAAACTCAAGCTTTGCTCATCGAAGCTTTTGATGAAGTTGCAAATGACAAAGAATCTGTGGAAAATATGAAAGTGTGGCTGCTCAAACAAAAACAAACCCAGGATTGGAAAACAACCAAAGCAACTGTAGAAGCCTGTTACGCTTTACTTCTAAAAGGAATTGACTTCCTGGAAAATGACAAACTTGCAGAGATCACACTGGGAAATAAACTCATCGATCCTGCCAAAATGGATAATGTGAAGGTCGAAGCCGGAACAGGATATTTCAAGACTTCATGGTCTGCAGGTAATATCAAACCCAAAATGGGAAATGTGAAAGTTACGAATAAAAACGATGTGGTTGCCTGGGGTGCGCTTTACTGGCAGTACTTTGAAGACCTGGATAAAATAACTCCTCATGAAACTCCGTTGAAACTTAAAAAGCAGTTGTTCCGTGAAAAATTCTCCGATGCCGGAAAAGTTATCGAGCCGGTTACTGCAACAACAAAACTGAACATCGGTGATAGAATTATTGTCCGCATCGAACTTCGGGTAGATAGAAATATGGAATACGTTCACATGAAGGATATGCGTGCTTCCAGCCTGGAACCGGAAAATGTGATCTCCCGCTATAAATGGCAGGATGGTCTGGGCTATTACGAAAGTACCCGCGATGCTGCCACCAATTTCTTCTTCGACTATCTTCCAAAAGGAACTTACGTCTTTGAATATCCGCTGCGTGTAACTCACCTGGGAGATTTCTCGAATGGAATAACCTCGATCCAGTGTATGTACGCCCCGGAATTCACTTCTCATTCGGAAGGTATAAGGATAGAGGTGAAGTAACTCACCCTGTAGAAATTTTCAGCAAGCTGAATTTCACAGGGTAAACTGCTGTTCCGTCTTCGCCGGACTTACGCTCTGATCTCTTTAAAAACAAGAGAGGGAACATAAGAAAAGCAAGAAGAACTGTCATTCCCGTGAAAACGGGAATCTACAAATGAAAAAGGATTGTACTTTACGCAATCTTCGATTCACACTCATTATGAATAAATCAGCTAATGAATTTTATAGGATTTAATTAAATTACTTTTTGGTCTATAACATCTCCCAAAATTATCTAATTCCCAATATTTTTTTATATGCTGCCCGATGAATTGATTAATTGTTCTCTTTGAATTAACATATTTTTCTTCTCCTTCTGAGATTAATGCTTTGTATGTTTGTAAATATTTTGGAGTTTTTCCGATATGCAAAAAAACATTATCAGTAATATCCGAAGGACAATTTCTACAAGACTGGCTTAATGATTCATTCAGTATTCTTTCAACGAAAATATTAACTTTTTTTTTCATACTTTCCTCTTATTTTATATCTATTATATATATACAAATTTAAATAGTTTTAATAAACAGATATTTTCAAATTTCTCGTTTTCAATTGATGACTCGAAAAACTCTTCCGTTAATATTGAGAGACAACTAATAGAGGAATCATTTTATTTTCGTGTAAATTTTCTAAATATAGAAACCGTAAGATATGCGATCAAAAAAATCCCTAAAAATCCTTCAAGTCCTGCAATAAATTTTACAAGTAGGTGAGATGGCGATATATCTCCATAACCAATAGTTAAGAAAGTAATAACACTGAAATAAAAATAATCAAAAACAGTATTCATTTCTTGATTAAACATAACACCTTTAGTATTAATAAAACCGAAACAAATTTTGTCAAATAGACCGTAGAATAATGCACTTAGAAACCATACAGAAAAAATACTAAATGCTATTCTACTTGGTTTGGTTCCAAATTTACCTAAAATATCTAAAAAGCTATAAAAGGGTTTGACATACCATTTAGATAGTTTTCCTGACACTTTCATATATTCAACCCATGCTAAATCTTCATTTTCAAATTCACCATTCTTCTTATAAGCATCGCAAAGCAAAAGGTATTGACTCTTCTTATTTCTCAATATTTTATTTCTATCATTATCTTTAACAAAACCAGTGTGATCGAGTTTATCCCTTAAAAAAATGAAATCATTTGGTATTAAATATAAATAACCTAAAATTTTTGTATTTAACAAAAAAGCTTTATCAATATTCGTTATATCAATATTTGTAATTTTGTTTAAAATAGAGTGATTTAAAATTAAAATATTTTGATCATTTTCGGAAGTATCATTTGGTTTTTTCTGTGTTATTTTCTTCGTATCAAAACTGATAGATAGATCATTATTGAAAGAATTTTCTGATAAGTCTAATATATTTCCTTTAAATTTCTCAATTCTTAATGGAGAATTAACAGTGCAATGATGCATTTTTATTTTCTTAATAATAAAAGAATTTTTAAAAAATCGACTAGATAAAGTAGTATATAAGCTATCATTCAAAACAGAAGAATAAAATTCTAATGTGTTGATTGAACCACGACACAAAATATGATTAATTTCGCATGCTATAAAAAATAATGAATCGATATTTGTATTCATAATTGAAATATCATTTATAATTGAACCGCTTATCTCGAACTTTCTTAATTCATTTTTATTAACATTTGACGTTATTGATAACCTTCCAAATTCACAGCTTATAATAGATATTTTGTTTTCATTTACATCTTCACCTTCTAATTCACCTTTTATATTTGAACAATTATTAAAAGATATATTATTCGAATCTTTGCAGTTAAAAAGATTAACTTCATTTACAAATTTACAATTTTCAAAATGAAGATACCATATTGTACAGTCAAAAATTGAGAGACATTGTGCGATTTTACTTTTTGGAGGATTTTTGAAATGACATAACTCAATATTTACATCGATCGTAGTTTCATAAAAAGAAAGATTAACAAATTCTGAATTGGAGATTTTTCCTATAACTATACAAAAACGGAATATTATTTCTTTTGTAGTTTTTATTTTTGGTGAATTGTTTTTAAGGTAAATAAAACCGTTATTTATTTCTATGCTATCATGTTCAGAACTCTCTATCAATGCATTAATACTATCATTTGTATAGAGTTTGTATTCATTCTCAAATTCACCTTCTTTGATAAATACTTTGTTCTCTTCAATCCGGTAAAGAAATGATCTTTTTTTTGAAAAACTATTATGTTTTTTCCATTTTGGTTTTGAATAATTACAAATAGTATTATCTTTATCCATTAATCTACCTCAATATCCACTAATTTCTCCACCCCATCTTCTCAAAATCTTCTTTACCCAAACCAAAATACTCCAGAACTTTATCTACTTCCGAGTCAACTATTTTTATTTCCTCGTAAGTTAACTCGTGTAATTCATAGATCATTAGTATCTATCCGGTTTGATAAAACTGTTGGGTTTTATCTTCTTTTTTTAAGATTTCAAAACAAATAATATAGGTGTAATCTAAATTGTGAAAATTCTACACAATCAACCAATCCGAACCTTTTTTTCATTATTTCATTGACTCATTTTTACGAAATTCAAACTCTTGGTGTGTGATAAAAAACAGCAAAGAAATTGGAGGAACTATTATGAATAAATTTTTAAAGATCGCTCTGGCTGGTGTTATCATGTTTTCTGCAGCCGGATTACTGGCAAAGGAAACAGCCCCAAAAATCGAACTGGCAATTCTTCTGGATACCAGCGGCAGTATGGAAGGTCTCATCGAGCAGGCAAAAACCCAGCTCTGGAAGATCGTGAACGAACTGGCTCTTTCCAAAAGAGAAGGTGAAAGCATCGAGCTTTACGTTGCCCTTTATGAATACGGGAAGAGCAGCATTCCCGCAGAAGAAGGTTACATCCGCATGATAGTAGAGCTTTCCCGGGACCTTGATAAAATATCAGAAGAACTGTTCATCCTGCGAACAAATGGCGGAGATGAATATTGCGGACAGGTGATCCGGTCTGCTGTGAACGGACTTAAGTGGAGTGCAAATAACGACGACCTGAAAATGATATTCATTGCAGGGAACGAACCTTTTACCCAGGGAAAAGTAGATTATAAAAGAGCCTGCAAAGAAGCTATTTCCAAAGGAATAATCGTGAATACGATTTTCTGCGGAGATTACAAAGAAGGTATCGATACATGGTGGAAAGATGGAGCAGACCGCGCTGACGGAAAATATATGAACATCGATCAGAACCAGCAGATCGTTCACATCGATGCACCGCAGGATAAAGAAATAATGCAATTAAGTGACGAACTGAATAAAACTTACATAGCTTATGGCAGTGAAGGAAAGAAATTCAAGGAGCGACAGACAGAACAGGATAAAAATGCTATGGCACTTGGTGGCGGTGCATATACACAACGGTCTGTAACCAAATCTACCGGTCAATACAAAAACATTGCCTGGGACCTGATTGATGCAGAAGAAGAAGGTGCAGTCAATATTGAAGAATTAAAAGAAGAAGAACTTCCCGAAGAGATGAAAGGAATGAATCCAAAAGAACGTAAAGCCTACGTAGAAGAAAAAGCAGCGATGCGAAAAGAATTGCAGGAAAAGATAAATAAACTGAACTTAGAAAGACGTAAATACGTAACCGAGCAGCGTAGCCAACTTCAAGATAATACACTCGATGCTGCGATCATCAATGCCATAATCGAACAGGCACAAAAGAAAAATTATAAGTTTGAATAGAGTGCTGTTACTAACGAAACCTCCTATCCCATTCCCAAGCTGGGGCTTGGGAACGAGTAAGGTGATGAGTTCTGCAAAATAATTGAGCAAAGGAGTACAAAATGCTAAAGAAAGAAAACCTGATAAAAACCATAATATTATTCCTAATGATATTACCTACATTCATTTTCGCAGACGGTTTCATAGTGATCCCGCCACCGCATCCACGACCTCCATATCCGCATCCCACTCCATATCATCCCGAACCATTCCCGCTGGAAGTAGTTTACCACCACGTTGAAGTGAATATCGACGAACAAACAGCAACCACTAATATCGATCAATTGTTCTATAATCCCACTAACCGCCAACTGGAAGGATTTTACCTGTTCCCCGTCCCCAAGGGAGCTGTTCTTAAAGATTTCACTATCTTCATCAATGGAAAGGAAACTCCTGCAGAACTTCTGGATGCAAAAAAAGCTCGTGAGATCTACGAAAATATCGTCCGCAAAATGAAAGACCCTGCCCTTCTGGAATATAATGAACTTGGACTTTTCAAGGTCAGGATATATCCAATCGAACCCCACAGTGAGAAAAAAGTTAAAATGTCTTATCGTGAAATTCTGCATGAAGACAGTGGAACTTTTGAATACATTTACCCGCTTAATACCGAGAAATTTTCTGCCAAACAGCTCAAAGATGTAAGCGTAAAAGTCGAACTGAAATCGAAGAACAAGATAAAGAATATCTACTGTCCAACTCATGAAGTAAATATTACCCGCCACGATGAGAACCATTCCATCATTAGTTATAAAGAGAAAAATGTTACTCCCGATATCGATTTCAAACTTTATTATGACACAAACGCTTCCAAGGTTGGTCTGTCTCTTCTTTCCTACCGCAAACCAAATGAAGACGGATATTTTTTCCTGAGTGCAACTCCCGCAATAAAATTCGATGAAAGCGATATTAATGAAAAGGATATAACTTTTGTGCTGGATGTTTCGGGAAGTATGGCGGGGAACAAACTTAAACAGGCAAAAAAAGCTCTCATCTATTGCATCGAAAATCTGAATGAAGGAGACAGGTTCGAGCTTATCCGTTTTTCCACGGAAGCTTACGCTCTCTTCAAAGAACTGGTTCCTGCCAGTATATATAGAATAGAAAAAGCAGAAGATTTCATAGAAAAAATGCGCCCTGTGGGTGGAACGAATATCGAAGAAGCACTGAACATGGCATTGAAACTGGAATCCAAACCAGATCGACCGTATATGATAATTTTCATCACAGACGGCAAGCCCACGATCGGAGAAATGGACAAAGATAAACTGGTTGAAAAGATAAGATCTGCTAACCTGAATAATACACGCATCTTCACATTCGGCATTGGAAACGAAATAAATACACATCTATTGGATAAGATCACCGAAGCAACAAAGTCAACCCGAAGTTACATTTCACCTTCGGAGGACATCGAGATAAAAATTTCCCAATTTTATGACAAAGTTCAATCCCCTGTTTTGACAGATGTTGTTTTTACTTACAAAGATCCTGTCGAAGTTTATCAGACTTATCCCGGGGAAATTCCCGATCTGTTCAAAGGATCGAATATTACTATTTTCGGTCGTTACAGGAATCATGGAAATATCGATATTACACTTTCCGGTAAATTGAAAGGAAAGACAAAAGAATATAAATTCCCTGCATACTTTAATCATAACAGCGAAAAAAACGACTTTATTCCCCCTATTTGGGCATCCCGCAGAATTGGTCATCTTCTGGATATTATCCGCCTGCATGGAGAAAGTAAAGAACTTATCGATGAGATCACAGAACTGGCAAGAACTCACGGCATCGTTACGCCATACACCAGCTACCTGATAATCGAAGATGAAGAAATACGAACGGTTCGCAATGAAATACGAGATGAATTCCAGACTCTTGGCAGAGGGAATTTTATTGCACCGGAATCCAAAGCGCATTACAAAAAAGAATTTGAGGAAATGCAATTAACAACCGGAGGAAGAAGCGTTCAGGTAAGTAAAGAATTCTATGGATTGAACAATGCTTTCAACGTTGCTCAGACCAGGCAGGGAAAGGATAGAATGTCTTATAAAACGTCGGAAGGAACTGTTTCCAATCTTATGCAGCAGGTAAAAAATATTCAGGGAAGAGCTGTATATCAAAGCGGCAAATTCTGGGTAGATTCCCAACTTCAAAATGAAAAACCGGAAAACACGAAGCGCATCCAGTTCGCTTCCAAAGAATATTTTGAGCTTCTGAAAGCAGAACCGGGATCAGGACAATTCCTTGCACTTGGACAGAATGTAAGATTTTTCTTGAATAATACGTTCTATGAAATTTATGAGTAATTTCTAGAGGAGAAAATATGACTAAAAAAGATAAAAAAATCAATAAACTACTGGTTCTTAAAATCCCCATGAAACAAGCAGAAAAAGTACTGAATGAAAGCATTAACGAGGGAACCGGGATATTAGAAACCCCTATCTTAAACATCGACCAATGGAAAAGCGCCGAGAAAAAATACAATCATTGGAATAGCGAAAATTATGAATCTCTTAAAAAAATGTTCAAAATAAATACAATCGCAAAGGACTATTCATTCTCAAAATGGACAATCGGCCGCATCCTGATCTCCGACCTGAAATTAGATGATAAAATAGCTAAACTCCGGAAAGATATCGAAGAAAAGACAAATAAACTTAACTCGATAAAAATGAGCCTTGGAGTCTTGGAAACTAAAACAGAGGATAAGAGGAAATTAGCAAAAAACAAGGTCTTTTTTGTTCATGGAACGGAATGTGATATAACAATGAAAGTTCTAACTTTTCTCAAAGATATAGGACTTGAACCTGTCATCCTGAAAGAACTGGCAGCAGCCGGGAAAACCCTCATCGACGAGATTCAGGAACAATCTGAAGTGAAATATGCTATTGCTTTACTTACGCCAGATAACGTGGGTGGCGTTTATTCCGAAGACCTGCAATTCCGCACGACGCAAAATGTTATCCTGGAACTGGGGATATTCGTGGGAAAATTCAGCAGAAAGAACGTGAGCGCTCTTTATACCGAAGATCTCGAACTACCTGCAGATTATCATGGGTTTGAATATATCCTGCTGGATGATGAAGGGAATTGGCAGACGACATTGATCTATGAATTGAAAGAAGCAGGTTTTGAAATTAACTGAAATAGACCTGTTTCCTAATTCCTGTTTTTTATATACTTATCAAACCAATCTATTATTTCTGCCAGTACATGCAGGTTAGATTTCTTTGCTCTGTAGCCATGACCTTCATAAGGCAGAATCACCAGCTTTGCGGTTGCGCCATTTCCCTTTAACGCCTGATAAAATCTTTTTGATTGCAGCGGATAAGTTCCCGAATTCGGGTCTTCTTCTCCGTGGATCAGAAGGATCGGTTCGGTGATCTTTTCTGCATTCATAAATGGTGAAACTGTGGTATAAAAATCTTTAGCCTGCCACAAAGTTCTGCGTTCACTTTGAAAACCAAAGGGAGTTAACGTTCTGTTATATGCTCCGCTTTTTGCAACGCCGGCTGCACAAATATCGCTGTGAGCAAGAATATTTGCAACCATGAATGCTCCATAACTATGACCTGATATTCCCACTCTTTTCGGATCGATGATCTCTCTTTCATCAAGGTAATCTATTGCAGCTTCCACACTGCTTACAGTTTGCTCTATAAAGGTTTCATTAACCGTTTCCGGATTCCCAACAATAGGAATGGAAGCTCGGGCTAAGACAGCATAACCCTGTAAA
Source organism: Candidatus Cloacimonadota bacterium (assembly GCA_030595905.1). Lineage (GTDB taxonomy): Bacteria > Cloacimonadota > Cloacimonadia > Cloacimonadales > TCS61 > JACNIV01. Next base: position 14,156 of record JAUVLE010000028.1, read on the forward strand.
GCCAGATACCGAATCGATGCTCCCCAGAAACTAATGAATTTATTTGGAGAAGAATCGATCTGCCCGGCAGTGGATCTGTCTGTATATTCTTCCGGATATGCACTGATGATCAATGGCAGCCGCACGCCTTTTTTATGATGCGGCGGTAAATATAATTCTGCCGATAATGGAATGCTGTCCTTTCTTGTGTATGTTATAAGTTCTTTCTTTAAACCTGTGATCTCGGGATACGGATTTTTATAATTTGTAATTCTTTCACGTTTCCCGTTTTTCAGGTTCACAATAAAATAATTTGGAGGTGTTTCATTATTTTCACTTCTAACCGCAATTTTATTAAAATCCTTTCCAATAAAACCGGAAACTGTTTCATGAAATCCTTCCCTGCATCTAAACAAAATTTCTTTCTTTTTCGTCTTGAAATCATATTTTGCCAGGTACGGAAAATTTCCTTCTGCAGTTGCTCCTTTATTATTTATTAAATAAACATTGTTATCCTTTTTTATAAAAACCCGGTTCCCACGCTCGGTTTTTCTTTTAACAATATTTCCGGGATCGTTGTAATTGTCATGAATGCTCAAGTCATATACAAGTTCTGCGGTTTGTTCTCCGATAACAAAAAGCCAGCCTTTCCGCCATAATTTATCCCTGTCATATTCGTAATAAATAAGTTCGTCTTCTTCTTCCGACCAGTCGATCCCTGAATATCGATTTTCTGTTTTGAATATTTCTTCCGGCTTATCGGAAAATGGAGCAGGAAGCTGCATCACTTTATCCCGGGCTTCCACTTTGATCTTCGGATCTCCTTCATCGAGGGCTTCCACATAGATAAGAGAAGCATCTTTGAGCGGCTGCCACTGGAAATTCCGCGGACCTTTGTAGGTGCCGCCGATAGGAATTTGATCCTGCAAGGGTCTCTTATAAAGGGTTTTTATTAATTTACCTTTCAAATCGATAATTTCAATTTTCTTTGGAAAGTAATAATACGGAACATCATAGGAATATGGTTTCTCTATCTTCTCGATCAGCAAATATTTATTATCGGGTGAAATATTAATATCGTTATAGATCGCCGGATTTCCAAGCTTTTTATATGTTCCTTTCTCGGTATTTACCAACACTAATTGTGAAGGAAAATAATGATCAAAAAGCTTCTCGTCGTATTTATCTTTCAGCAGGTTCTGATAAGTTCGAACGGTGCTGGTTTTCCCGCTGGTTTCATTAATAATTGGAGAATCCGGAACCAACTGTTTTTCAGGTGCTTCTCCCCGACCTTCCGGAATCGATCTTACAAGCAGAGTTTTATTGTCATTCAACCATATAACTCTTGTATTTCCAAGAATGTCATTGATCTTTATTCCATTAATTTCCTTCGATCTGCCGGAACTCACATCGGCTATTATCAATTTAATTCCATCATCGGTTTCGTGAGTGACCGCAATTTTTTTATAATTATGTGAAATTCTGTAATCCCTGATCTTGATCTTTTCCGGAAGTTCAACATCAATAATTTCATCTTTTCTCAAATCGAGGATTTTAATATAATTTCGAGGAAACATATCCATTGGAGCATTAAGTTTTTTAGAGAAATCCTTTCCTGCCAGTTTTTCCGACGGATCGGACAGTTGCTCCAGGGTTTGGTGTTTTTGATAAGTTGTTTCCAGCCCGATCTCTTCAAAAGGAATAAAATAGACAGAAGGGATCGAAGGTGCATTAAATATTTTTGTTATGTTTTCAGGCGGAAGTTTATAGCCGCTTTCTGCACTTACATTAATCATGATCATACTCCAGATAAAAAGAATTATTACAATTTTTCTCAAATCTATCTCCCAATAAAAATCATTATGAAACAAGCACTAAAAAGAGAAGTAATTTTGACAAGGAATTTTACCGGATGGTGGATTGAAAGGATTTATTGGACCGGAATTACCACGATGGTGTTTCGCTTTATAATGGTTGTTATATCATCAAAAAATCAAATAACAAAAGGGCGCTTTGCAAAACGCCCTTACGAAAAAAATATTATTTCTTACTTCTTTGTGATCGGAATATCTCTGAATGTAATTCTGAATTTATCGGATTGTTTCGTCCATACACCCAGATCAAATTTCGAGATTGTTACAGCTTTTTTGTTAACTTTCTTAAATATCAAGCTGGCTTTGGTTGTGATATCGGAAACCAGGTTGATCTGAATATCGCCATTTTTTGATTTATTAGCAAAATTTAATTTTTGAGTGAAAAATTCATTTCCGGCATCATCGATAATGCGACTTTTAAACTTCCTATCCCAGGCAAGAATCTTCAAATTTCTATCATCCCCGACGTTCGTGATATTCATGTATATTACAATTTGATCTTCATACCTTTCGCAGGAAGTAATTTCATAGATCACATCGAAGCGTTCCAAACTGAACTGAGCTGGTTCGTGAGGGGTTTTAGCAACAGGTACTTCCACAAGCTTCGTCTTGCCCTTTTTTCCCAAAGTGTAATTAAAGTAGCAATTCCGATCATCGATCTTGATCTGTTCATCGATCGTTTCATAGCCTTTTTTTTCGATTTGCAGCTTGTAATTACCAGGTGCGGTTTTGAACTTGTTTTTCTGAATAACTTTATTGTTCAGGATAATTCTATCCGGCTGTGGAGAGACATTCAGAGTAACCGTAACATCGAGAATAGATTCCAGCTTCACATAATAGACTACACCTTTTTTCAAGCCTTTGGCGGGAACATCAACTGTAAGCGATTCATATTTCGGAGCAGTAAATGTGATCTGTTTTTCCTTGTGGGTAACAAAGAAGTAATAAACACCGGGTTCGATATTTTCTTTCTTATAAACCTTCTGTTTCAGGTTCAGTTCGGCGGGAATATCAGATTCCACTTTGATGGCGGTGCAATATTCCCTGTCCATATCTTCCGCAGAATTTCTTTCGGCATGGAAATCGGCCGGAAGCTTGCGAAATTCGATCAATTTGAACTCATTGGCAAACAAACCAAAGGCTACGAGCAACAAGGTAAATATCAGTACTTTTTTCATGGTCTCTCCTTTCTTTAATCCAATTATTTTAATTATTTCGTACAATTATTCAAAAGAAGTTTAGTAAGATTATTGTCAACTTGAAAAAAAACTTTTACATACTTTTTGTATCTATCGATAACATTATTTGTTGAATTAAAATCGAAATCCATATAATAATAAAAATTATTTTTTCGTTATCCTCGATAAAAGGAAGAACAGGCATCATGATAATACCGGTTAAAATGCCGTTATCAGGTAGCTTCTTCATTGCTCGAAAACGTTCGGATGGAGATGGAGCACCCGGTTCGATGATCTTTGCCGGTTCGTCATCTGCCGTGGTAACCGTAAAGCTGACCACCCATAAACCTTGTTGATCTTTTTGATTATTTGCAGATCTTTTAAAAACCAGAGTTTCGAATCAATATAGTTTTTCTCGATAGTCCCGGCTAACCGGCAGTTCGGTCTGTTCTTTATCGGTTAGTTTTACCACCCATTTACGTGAAGATAATTTAAATACTTGATCAATATATTTTCGATTGATCAGATTGCTTCTATGTAATCGCAAGAATCCTGGTCCCAATTCATCTTCCAGCTCAGTCAGGGTTTTGCTGATCAAATATTTTTTTTGGAAGAGATGAACTTCTGTGTATTTGTTGTCTGCTTGCAGATAATAGATTTCGTCTGAATTAATAAAAATAATGCGATTTGAAATATGCACAGCAAGACGGGGCACAGCGGGTTTAGCCATATCACGCATCAGAATTTGCATCATGTTTTGCCATTTGGTATTTTGCTGAAAATGTTCCAGTTTATCGATAGCTTTCTGCAGCTTTTGGATAGAGATAGGTTTAAGCAGATAATCGATAGTATGTGAATCAAAAGCACGCAGGGCATGTTCGTCGTAGGCTGTAGTGAAGATAATTAGCGGCAGATAATCCAATTTAGATAGAACCTGAAATCCATTTAACCCCGGCATTTGAATATCCAGAAAAACAAGATCGGGACGTAACTTGTTAATTTTTTTCACCGCTTCGATGCCGTTTACCGCTTTGCTGATAATAGTAATTTTATCTTCAAAGCTTGTCAGTAATCTTTCCAGTTTTTGCATGGCGATGGATTCATCTTCTACCAGAACTGCTTTATAGATCATTATTCCCATCCTGTTTTATCACGATTTCCGCCAGTGTACCGGTTTCAAACGGGATAAGTTTGAAACTTGCTTTTCCCTGGTAATGAATATTTAGAAGTTGAGTCAGAGTTTTTATACCGAATCCTGTTTCGTACTGCTTTGGTAATGGGCTGCCGGTGTTGAAAACAGAAAGCACCGTATTCCCCGCTTTATTTCCAATCTTAAGTTCTACTTTACCTCCGTTCAACGCTGTAGAAATTCCATGCTTGATGGCATTTTCTACTAAAGTTAAAAGTAACAGAGGTGGTAACTTAAAATTATCTACTTTGTTAGAAATGGAGAAATCCAGTCTTTCTCCAAAGCGGATTTTTTCAATTTCCATGTAATCCTGTACAGCTTCAATCTCGTGGTTCAAGTCAATTTCAGAAATATCAGCCGCACTCAGAGTATAACGTAACAGTTCGGAAAGCTGTTGCAGCATGTTATCTGCTTTGTCCGGGAACGAATGGATCAATCCCGAGATTGAGTTTAAGGTGTTAAAGAGGAAATGGGGATTTATCCTGGTTCGCAGCGAAATGAGTTCAGCCTGGGTGCGAGCTTGTTTCTCTTCCAACCACTGAATCTTACGAGTGTGGATTCTTCCCAGAAGGATGAAAAGTCCATAGGCGCTAATGCCAAAAATCAAACTAATTGAGAGGAAAAAGGTGAGATTGGCGGATTTGAAAAAAGATATTTGATAACCATATATATAGGACACTATTCTGGTTCCCAAGACTCCACCCCAGATACTTGCCAGTAAAATAGCCATGAAAGCACTAACGATCTTAAGCCAGTTACTTAACTTGACAGTATCCAGTAGATGAAGGGAAAAATAGATGGAGCAGCCGATACAGTTGGAAAAAATCCAATCAATCTGAAAAAGTTTGAATTTACCTACCTGATTACTCGGTTCAATTAATATGGTAATGAGGATACTTATAACGAGATTAACCAGAAGGAGGATTCCCAACTTTTTGGGACTAAAGGCGTCTTTCAATATTTTAAATCTCATGACTTACTTCCTAATTAATACTGATTGTGAGTCAATATTTTTAATGTAGAATCCAATTTACCACCAATTCTGGAATAAGAAAATTGCCGCTGTCTGTACGGAATTCTTTATCTTTTTCCAAATCGATTTCCAGATTCCGTTCCACGTACTGAACATGAGGCCAATGGCAGATTTCGGTGTGAATTATGAATTTGTTACCCTTTACAGGATTACCATTGAAATCAGTGAAATCCCAATAAAATTGAT
>JAUVLE010000169.1 GCA_030595905.1 Candidatus Cloacimonadota bacterium
ATCAGACCTGGAAACCGGATAATATTTCTACTGTAGAAATATCGAACTACGAACTGGAATTCAAAATGAAACCTTTCAAATTTATTGAAGTAAATGGTATCTATAACAGGACAAAAGCATTTAACCGGACACAGAACTACAATGGTAAGAAGATAATTTATACTCCCGATTATACATTTAACCTGAACCTTCAAATGAATTACAGGTTGTTATCGGGAAGGATATCTTATTCAAAAACAGGAGAGCAATGGTCAACCCCGGATCAATTAATGATAGAAAAACAGCTTCCTGCCTACGAACTGGTTGATGTTGAAGTATGGCATTCTGCTAATTGGAAGAAGTTTGAAATATCAGCCGCAATCTCTGCTAACAATGTTTTCGATGAATTATATGGAATTTATAAATATATGCCGCAACCCGGCTTTAACTGGGAAGTGAATATGGGTTTGAAGTATGAGATGTAGAAATCTGAAATTTTGGTGAGATTAGTACTGCCATTTATGGCTGGGTCTAATGAAAGGAAAATGATTATACGCCGTTCTCGGCGTTATTAAAAAACTATCCTCATAATGAGGGCAAAGGAGAAAGAAGAAATGAAAAAAAATCTAATTATCATCGTTTTACTAATATCGTTCAATCTATGTGGAACGGTAGGCTTTGTAGTTAATTCTATTAGTGAGTCATTATCCCGCATCGATTTTGAAACCGGAGAAGTTGATAATGCTTTCTGCGCTCTGGGTTCGATGCCGAACAGGGTTGCTTTAACAGAAGATTATGCGTATGTAGTAAATTCCGGGGATAACAGCGTTCAAAAGATCGATATTGAAACGGGTTCGACGGTTTCCAATATTTATATCGGGGCTTCATCCAATCCGTATGATATTGTAATTGATGGCAGTTATGCTTATGTGAGCGGTGGACTTACAAACAGCGTTTACAAAGTTAATCTTGATACAGATTTAGTGGAAGGTTCGGTTGTTGTTGGTGGAAACCCCGCAGGAATGGTTGTATATAATAATAAACTCTATGTCTGCAATTCGGATTATGCATCCGGTTATGCAAATTGTTCCGTTTCTGTGATCGATCTGGCGTCATTTACTGTCGAGGATACCGTTCCCGTTGAAACTAACCCGCAATTCATTGCTGAGATCAATGATAACATTCACATCAGTTGCGGAGGTAATTGGAGCAGTATTTTTGGAAAGATATGCATTCTGGATCCGTCAACGAACAGCATTACAAATATTCTCGATATTGGCGGAGCAACCAGCAATTTCGCAATTACACCCGAAAATGTTGTTTACGTGGCAGACGGCAGCAGTTCAGCACTTTATGCTTATTATGCGGAATCTCTGGAGATTATTTATAATAGCACGAATCCATTTACGCCGGGTGGTTCAACTGTAGCGGCAAATGATGAATTCTTTGCAGTTCTTGGCGGAGATTGGATAAACAATTTCACTGTGAGAACTTATGATTTTGAAGAAAACCTCTTGAATGAATACACGGTTGGTTTATGTGCAACAGATATTAAACTTCTCTGTGAAGGAACTTCTGTGAATGAAGAGCAGGTGACAGCCTATAACTATCATCTTTCAAATTATCCTAATCCGTTCAATCCGGCGATTGCCGGAGCCGGACGTAGCCAAATCACAACCATTTTATTTTCATTAAACACCGAAAACACTGAAAGCACCGAATTAGTAATTCATAATCTGAAAGGGCAGAAAGTAAGAACATTGAATATTGAAAATTGTAAATTGAATATTGGAAAAACAGTTTGGGACGGAACGGATGAAAACAACCAGCCAGTCAATTCCGGTGTGTATTTCTACTATCTTATACTCGATGGGAAAATAGTGGCTGCAAAGAAGATGCTTCTGCTTCGTTAAAACTTCGAAGGGTGGATAATGCTTCATTAACCAGTCCTTTGTAGTTCTTTCTACGTAGCGGTTCTATTGCAAAGTGATAAACCTAATCACAAACATATTGTTACAGGAAGTTCATTAAACATTTGCTTTTTTCCAAAATATCAGATCTAATATCTTTAAATCTGTTAACTTTCCATATAAAAATATTTCACCTGTATCGATCTCTTTTAAATTTTCTCTAATTTTTTCAATTAAGTATTTATTTCCCTTTATCCACTCAATGTATGATTTGCTAATTAAATTAAATGCAATGAAAAAACTTTCATTTTTAAGACCAAAGTAATTCTTAATTGGATTATCAAGTGCGCAGTATTTTTCCGGTTGAAAAGTATGAACAAGTTTTACAAAAAAAGAACCCAAATTTTTTGTAAATATTCCATTTTTCTGTTTAATTTGAGCTTTAGCAAAATATTTAAAATATAATTTAGAGAGTTCACTTTGTTTTATTAAATTATATATTTCGGATTTGTTTTTTTCTAATAATTCTAAATATAGAATATCAATGCCTTGTAAGGAATAATTGTATTTAAACTGCCTGAAAAAATCATTTGAACCAAAATAAAAATCGTAATTATCTAAAGACTTGAAATAAAATTGTTGAAAACTTGAAGATGAATCATCTTTAATGTGATACGCTAAATCATTATTAACAATTGAATCAAATGTATTTTCATTTATTACTTCAGAAATTTTCTTTAAAATTTCTTTCTTTAAGTCTTCAAGATACTTCATTTCTATTTTTTCCATAATCTAATTTTCTACAATGCTGATAAGAGACGAGCAAACCAAACCCAAAACAAACCACGAAAATTATAAATGAATCTTGGCGTGGATATTTTTTGTTAAGTAATTCATTCAATTTGTATGATTTAATTTTGATTGTTTTACTTTTTCTAATATCTGCCACATTTGAGTTTTTTTTACATTTTTTTTAATATAATCTGCATATTCTTTTAATCTTAATTTTTTCGTTTTTGTATAAATTTTATTATATATTTCTTCTTTCATTTTTAAGCAATCAAATTCTTTATTCATCTATTACTTCCTGCGGAGTTCTTATTTCCAGCACTTTGTATCCTTCAAGAAGATTAATTGAATTGAATCTTCTTATACGATTTAGATTAATATTTTGCTCCCATTTTTAATCTTCGCATAAAACAGAATTTAAAATATTAAAATGAATTTTTTTTGGCTTTTGTGGAAGTGGAATTTCAAAAACTTTACCGGAACCTTCTATTAATGTTCGGAATCTGGCTTTCTGATTATTACCAAGATCAATTTCTATCGGGATATAACTTTTAAAATTTTCACTTACATTTTTCTGAACAATATTAAATTTAGCATAATATTTCCCATCATCTTTTTTGACTACATCATAATCAAATTCAAATTTCGGAATTTCATTTCCATAGATCCATTGATCGAAAAACCATGTCATGTCTGTTTTCATGTGTTTTTCCAGGATTTTCTTGAAATCTTCTGTAGTTGCTGTGGAATTTTTGTAGGTTTTATAGAAATCCTGCATCATTGCTTTAAAACTTGATTCATCATAAGTTTTAAGATCCATCATCAAGTTACGGAGCATATGAAAGATCCAGGCTCCTTTCGAATAGTAAATATGAAATGGAGCTCTTGTGCCAAGCCATAACGGACAATCGGTATTTTTTTTGTTCCTGTTCAAATGATGCTCATCAATTATTTTTGTACGCCACTTAGATAAAAATTCAAAGTATTTTGGAGTGTCTTTCAAAGATGTTTGAATAAACCAAATACTGCTGAATTCAGCTAAACCTTCAAACAACCACATGTCATGATAAGTCCTGATTCCAACTCCGCATCCCCACCATTGATGTGCAACTTCATGTGCTCTTAATTGAACAAAATCGGTTTTATTAATGTTAATATCTAAATAAACCTTATAAACTGCATTGGTAATAAAATCATCTGAATAGAAATTAATTAATCCAGGATATGCTTCTCCTGAAAGAAATCGAGGAATCTCGGCTACCGTGAGTGTATCAAAGTTACACTTCCCATATACGGTCTGATAAAATGCTATACTGTTAGCAACATCTGCTTTTGCCTTTTTCAGGTTTTTATCCAGGTGAAGTGAAAGAGTCGGTATAGAAGCATTACTAAATTCTTCATTCTTAAACTTACCCATATTGAATGGAGCAAAATTTACAGGATATTTAGTAACCCAACGAGCTGTTTTTACTTTTTTGAGCTTTTTCTCCGATACATTTTTTCCTACACTAATAAGGTCATAACTAGATGGATAATGAAATGTTATGTCAAAATGTTTAAGGCCGTACGTTAAGTATTGAGGATACCAGAAATCAAAACTTCGAATCTTTACAACATTTCCCCCTTGATAAATTAAATCACCATCATAGTTAATAGAAATCTTGTATGATTCGTCTTTAATTAGCTTTTCACTTAATTCTATCCACAATATAGAACTTTCATCTTCTTTAAAGAAATTCAGAGAATCTCCGTTTTCAGATATTATGGAATTTATTCTCAACTTTTTGAATAACATCAAGCCTATCCATTTCCCTGAATTTTTTAACCCATGAAATTTCAGGAAACAATTTGCCGAGAATTCCATTCGTTTGGTTATGGTTGCATCGATAATGTATTTATCAACGTAGATTTCATCCTTGTTTTCATACGATAGATCTTCACCGGAAAGATAATCTTCCTGGCGATGAAACATACAGATTCTTTTGTAATAATGATCAAACATTGTTTCTCTTTCAGAACGGACAGCTAAAGAAATTTCTTCCGTTGCATTAGGATTAAATTCAAAAAAGAAAGGCTTATCCCGCTTTTTGGCTGTACTTAAATGTGCATAAAAGTATCCATTCTGTTCATCATTAAGCAGTGTTTGCAGGAGGTATGGATTATAATCCTTGTCCTTATGATCAAACAAATACCGCTTACAATAGTCTATATCTTTCTGGATTGTTGGATATAAGGTATCATTATTAAATTCAATTTTTTTGGAAAACTCGTCAAAGGTGCTATCAGTAAAAACCATAAAAAGAAAATCAAAAGAACTATCATACGAATTAACCTGAAATTCAGAATAAAGTCTTTCTCTGCTGATTTTTGTCGGAGGAGTAATATTTATAGTTCCATCACCCTTAAAAACGGCAGCAATTGATTTATCGTTTACCTGTGAAAGAAAATACATTTTTCCATTTTGTAAATGAAAATTTGCAATATCTCTGCTAAATGAAAAATCGTTTACTTCTGCTACTTTTTCACTTAAGTCAGATAGATTTTCAAGATCAAGATATACATTTTGTACATCATTTGCAAAAAGATTTGATATTCCCAAAATTAATAAAACAGTAAGAACCAAATACAAATACCTCATTATTATTCTCCTTCAAATTAATTAAGTTTGCTCTAATGTTTGGAATGCAACGCGATTCTTCTTGCAAGCCAAAGGTTCACCAGCAAACCAATGGCTTGTAAACCTATGGCTGGCTTGTAAACTTTTCTCTCAATCTGTCCGTAATATTAACATTTTCATATTTTATAACTCCTTTTTAACTTCCGAATGCTTCGACTTTGTCGAATCTTCGGAATGTTGAAATAACTCAAACAATCGGAAGAGCTACGCACATTCCGATGTTTTTGTTTGGACGAAGGAGCGTTAGACAATACATTCCAACCATGAAGTATTGGAACGAGAAAAGAAATAATGATTTTCTCATATCATTTCTCCAAAATATTTATTAAAATTCTTTTTCCCCTTTTCGTCTGTCAACTTTTTTTAAATTATTTTATTGAAGAAAGCATCCAAAGTTCTATTTTGAATTCTATGTTGATGAGGATGCTTTTTACCTTTTAAGTTTCTAGCCTTTGACGCCATTTTTATGACACAGTTAATATCCTTTTCGTTTTCGCAATCAATAAGCCAACGATCAGGATACATCTTTCTTAAAGATTTATAATCAGATATTATTTTATCAATATTTTTCATTTTGCCTCTATGTGCCTAATACCGGCGTGACACGTCAACTCACCATGAGCATTGGATTTGAGTCTGCTCAAAATCCTGATGCGATTAGTGAGATGATAAGAGACGAGCAAATCAAAGTCAAGGGTTGCCGATTTGCGAGTCCACGTGATCGACTTAGCACAAAACCTTCCGGCTTCATATATTACGCCGTGACAGGTCGTCATGTGCCAAGTCTTACCTGGATCAAAAAAATACCTTTACAATATAATAAGAAAAAATTGTTTTAAAATATTAAAAAGAATTACATGAGGAAACTAAATGATAAAATTATTATTTATTATTTTTATTACTGTATTGATTGTATCATTAAACGCCCTCGGCACACTCCGTGTTGAATCCATCAAGGAACTGCCGACAACTCACATGAACCTGGAAGTACGCGACGCCGACGGTAAGTTTGCACCTGTGCTGATTGTGAAAACAGAACTTAAAGGTCTTGGCTTTCAGAATGTGAGCAGACCAACCAAACATGCTGCCGAGTACATTGAAGGTGATCATCATTACAAATTTTATATGAAT
>JAUVLE010000079.1 GCA_030595905.1 Candidatus Cloacimonadota bacterium
AGTGAAAAAGCGGAACAGAAGCGATATTTAGTTAATGGATTAGCTGAGAGTAATAACGATTTACAGGTATGTATAATAAATCGTCAAAGTTCCGGCTTTGATAAACGAGTATTAGCAGGACATAACATTATGACCTATAACCTTGATTATGGGGTAATGGGTAATAGAACCAGTCGTCAGAAGTTTATAAATTTTGTAGATAAGGGTTTAAAACATAAAACGGCAGAGCTGAAAGCTGCTGATGTTACAATGTCACTTAAAAATCATGATGGGTCAATATCATTATCACAGGAATTGCTTGAATCAGAATGTATTTATGTATTTGATTTCCTTAATATATTACGAACATCAGATCAAATAATTGATCATAACGCATATTTCGGTTGGGGAATATTAAAGATCGATTGGAATAAGAATGCTCATAGTGTAGGCAAAAATTGGGTTACCGGTATTCCTGTTATTATAGTTAAAGATCCACGTAATATATTTGTAAGTCCATCAACTAAATCTGATAATTTATGTGGAAATGATAATATATTCGAGTTAGACAGCTATAGAACAGAAGAATTAAAGAAATTATTAATAGCAAAAGGCAAAAAAAATATTGCGAATCAGATTACAGCGAGTATATCTCATATAGTTGATAGTGATGTAAATAGAGAAAATCAAGCAAGTTTATCAGAAAGCTTCAAGGAAATAGATATATGCACACAACAATATTCACAAGCATTTGTTAATCAAGAAAGAAGTATAGTTAATAATGATGATGGTACAATAAAGAGTTGGGTAGAGGCAGATTATCAAGTATTCTTGAAAGAGGTATATGATGAATTAGTCAAAAGCGATAGTCTTGAATTATATTTTTTACAAGTAGAGGGTATAATTGAAGCAGATACAAAACTATCAGAGGAAGAACAGCAATTTGAACACGCAGAAGAGCTAACGGAACTATTAGATGCTTATCAATTAGGGAAAGACAAAGAAAAGAAAGCGTTGGAAATACTCGATATATTAGCACAAGAAAATGAATCTAATGCAGTATTCCCCGAGAAAGTAGTTGCAACAAAGAAAAGGGAAGTTATCCGAATATACTGGTTTGAGACTAAATTCGTACCACAACTAAATCTAACAGTACAAGAACCATTAATATTAGATACTTGCACATACTCATTTTATACTGCTGGTGGTGATCTGGATTATCCTTATCCTATATCAACAGCTTTTAAACATTCAAATCTTTTAGAGATATACAATGTATTACTAACAAAACAGATTTTATATTCACAGAAATTTGATAAACCACAAATAGTTATTATTCCGGGTGCAATATCTAACGAATCAGAGTTTAGAGAAGCAGGATTTAATCCTAATTTTGCTGTATTAGAAACTCCGGGCTGGCGACAACATGGAAAATTCCCAGCAGACCAAAAACCTTTTTATTATATATACCCGCAAGAAGTCGGTAGAATGGCTGATATCATAGAGGGTAAACTTGAAAAAGCTATTGATGGTGGATTACGTTCTACTCCAGCGGTTAGAGGTGAATCTTCATTTGCCGGAGAATCAGGTAAATCAATAGTTCAAAAGACTATTAACGCCAAACAAGGTGATAAAACCGATATATTCAAGCTATCAGAATTTTATAAAAGTGTCTATGAAATATTAAAATGGATGATAGCACGTAAAAAAGATGGAATCCCACATGAAACAAGTCACTTAAACGATAATAATGAACGTGATATGATAGATGTAAACACCAATGACACAAATCAGTTAATAGATTCAATAGATTCAACATTTGTAGAGGTAAGCGTATTAGATGATGTAGATGCATTATCTATCCAGCGTAAGAATGAAGCATTACTTTTATTAGAAAGAGGATTAGCGACTAAGATAGACACACTCAGAGAAATAAATCCTCCTAATGTAGAGGCAAAAATAAAGAATTTGAAGAATGCTGATATTGGTATTCAGTTGCAAGAGGCTATCGGTGAATTACCGGAAGAAGAGCAACAGAACATAATCCAGCAGATCCTTCAATTAAAAGAAAACTCGGAAGAGAAAAAAGAATAGTCGGTCACTCAATATGAAACCGAGAGGAGACAGAGATGTTAGAAAAGAAAATTGAGGAAAAACTTAATCCTCAGATTAATTTAGAGGACGCACGTAGGGTAAGTGTAGAGGTTGATGGTAAACCTATTGAGGTTATCATTGATAAAAATGGTAATTCAGCTATTGAAGCGTTACCAGAAGGAATCACAGAAGAAACTAAACCAGATTTTTTAGGTAAAGTCAACGATTCACTTCAAAATGCTTTAATTAAGACGCAGGAAACGAGGAAAAAACAGAATTTACAAGATGGGGAATTTGAAGATCTTAAAAAGTTCAAAGAAGATGCTACCAAAAAAATGAAGGGTTATGCTAAAACTATTTTAGAGTTAAAAGATGACAAAGCTGAGAAACAGGTTATTACTGATATTACTTACAAAGATGCTATTTATGCAGAGATGAAGGAGCGTGGGATAGATATAAAAGATTCAGAAGCAGTTGAAGATTTTATGGCTACACCCGATTATATCGATGCTCAATCTAATGCTAATCTTGTAATTAATAAAGCTAATGCCGTTATTGCTGAAAGGCAAAGTCAAAGCATTGGAATCACACTCCAAAAAGAACAGCAAATATCTTCACTTTGTATAGTAGATAATCTTGTTGCTTCTGATGTTATAGCCACAGCGAAAGCTAAGGGTGTTTATAATAATCCCAATTTTTCTGCACAGGATATGATTAACCTGCATAAACACCTACATCCACAGCGTCAGTTACACAGAACATTAAATACGATAGAGGAGATTAAAGTAAATACTCCCTTCGTATTACCACAAGGGTCATCTGCTCATCTTGGCTTAACTCCCTTATTAGAATTAACAAAGGAAGAAGCTAAAATAGTATTAGCAGATAAGAAAGACCCACGTACTATAGAGTTTAGAAAAACTTATTAGAGGTACGTAAACAAAGACAGGAGAATATTATGTCACTTAAAGCGTCAGATTTAGGGACACTTGCACTTAATACTGATCTGCAAACAGAAACAGATAGAAATTGGTTTTTTAATCAATTTATAGGTGTAGCAAATTATCAGCCTACTATAAAATCTTGGATTTTGAGTGGTTCACCCATTCAGAAGTTTACTGATTTCACTGGCAGAATGTCCATTGGGAACAGTTTACAAGTTACTATGATCAAGAATTTCTATGGTTATGGTTTTGATGGAGAAGATACAGCAATAGGAAATGAAAGTGAAGTAACGTTTTATGTACAGACACTATTTGTACACTTGAAGCGTTATGCGAAGAAAGTACCATCTATAGTGCAAATGCAAAAAATTGCATGGATGGATTTAGCGAAATTGATGCAGCCGGGACTTGCTCGTTGGGCGGGTGCTTACATGAATGCCGATACGGTAGCTGCTGCTTTAGAAGGTTATTCAAGACATTTAACTGCTACCACAGCAAATGAGGGTCTTCAAGTAACCAAGAAATATCCAAAGAATATATGGTTGTGGGATGGTGGTAATGACAACTTTACCACAAATGCTCCAACATTCAGTCAAACAAGTGCTACATATCTAACCAGCATTATATCAAAGCTTGGAGATATGGCAAATGGAGATCAGTTTGACGTTAAAACGCTTGAAGCTATCAAGCCATTGGCGATTTATTCAGGTATTCAACCATTTACGGTCGATGGAGTTGACGCTCTTGCTTTAGTTATCAGCTCTGCTCAGGAATCTACAATGCGTCTTGATACTTTATTCAGGGATGCAGTTACGGAAGGTATGCCGAGAGGTTGGGATAATCCGATGTTCAAAACTGCTACGTATTGGTATAAGAATATTGTAATTTATGTTGATGATGTTATTGTGAGACGACCATATTTCAGTGGTTCAACACTTAACTTCTTCGATTATGATGCAGGTTCTATTACTGATATATCCAGAGAAAGTCATGCAGGACAATACGAGAAGCCACAATCTTATGGTGCTACTACTCAAAATTGTTGCTGGGCTTTATTGTTAGGTGCTAATTGTATTGCATATACACCATATTTTGATATTGAATTTCCTGATGCGGAAGAAGTTGATTACGCATTGAAAAAAGGAATGGCAATTCAAATGTTTTATGGTTTAGCACGATTAGATTATTATGATAATCAGTTAGTTGCCGGAAGTGAAGTTGTACCAACTGCACAAGCCGATCCACAACTTGCTGCTATTGTAACATTCCAATACTAAAGGAGGGTATGATGAAAATTATAAATAAAGCTCTATACGCAATTCACAACATGAATAACTTTGAAATGACATCTGCCGTTGTCGGTAGTGCTGGGACTGCAACCGTTAATTTAACACCAAAGATTCAAATTGTGGCTGCAATTACGACTGCTTCTGCCAAAATGGCAACAACTACGATAGAAACAGCATTTGCATTTAAGGTAATTGGAGTAAAAGCAATCAAAACAAGCTCAAATGTTGGATCTACAGGAACAGCGGTTATAGTTAAGAATAACACAGATGCTATTACTGATACAATCGTTCCGGGAACAGGAGTTGGTGGAGTTGATAGAGAGACTACTATCAATCCAAGTTATGATGAATTTGCTATTGATGAAAACGATCTTGTTATTACAATTAGTGGTTCAAGTGCCGGTTCTTACTTAGTAGTCATTGATATTATGCTTGTATAGTCATTATTGGGCGGCTACGGTCGCCCTTTTTTAAAAGGAGAAGTATGTATCCCAAAATAACAATAGGAATAATCAATAGTAGAAATAACAAATATTTTGATAGTTCATTAGAATCTGCAAAAAGAATATTATATCCGCAAATAGACAAAGTTGATATAAAGGTATGTGCTAATTACAAGATGGGCAACAATAAAATAGTTACGATTGGTGAAGCTTTTAACGGATTAGCCAATTCAGCAGAAGGAAAATGGATTTTTTATCTTGGTGATGACGATATGGTTTCACGAACTACTTTATTTAATTATGCAATATATCTTCTAACCTATGCAGAATATAATCCTAAAATCATTAATGATGTTGTTTGCGTTACTGGTAATATGATATTATTTGATGATACCGGTAAAAGAAGGCAACATCTACAATGTTGTCCAACTGGATTGTGGAATATTGAATATATAAAAAAGAATCCTTTTGACGAGAAATTAAAAAGATGGGTTGATACTGAAATGTTTACTCGTAGCATAAATAATAAAAAAATAATCTTGTACGCAGCAACTGATTACGGATATTACTATAGACAACACGCAAATAACATATCAGGAAATAAGTTTATTGAAAAAACTAAAGTATTAAAAGAAATTATAAGCAGAAACAAAGAACAAATGCTTTTAGGCGGAATAAATGAGTAAAATGGTTATTCTTCTTGCTAAATACGATTTTGCTGGTTCTGGGAACAGAATAGCAGAAGCTATTTCGTTAAATTCTAATCATTATGTATTGCCCATAGTTACACATCCTCTTGATTTCCCTAAACAGATTAGACGTGTACCATCATTATTCAAGAGAGACAAAAAATTAGGTGTAAAGGGATTTATAGAAGATACAGATAGAATACAGGCATTAATAGATAGAGCAGACATCATTCATTTTAAAGGTGATTCCGTTCCTGTAAATGACTTTATTCAAGGTGTTACTATCCCTCCAAATAAAGTTAAAATAGTAACAGTAGGTGGCAGTTTTTTTAGAAGAGGTAAGAATAATGTATCATTTGAAAACTTCCCTATCGAGGAATATGTTAAAAGAAGCGATTTTAGAAGTGCAATAACGCCAGACTTAAATTATAAAGAATTTGATGGTGTTTATATACCACATGCTTATGATAATAAAAACATAAAAAATCATTGGGTAAAAAGAAAAGTTCCCCATATAGTTCATACCCAAAGTGCTAATAATAAAAAGGGAACTATTGAGTTTAAAAAAGTTTGTGCTATATTAAAGAAAGAAAATTATATATTTACAGTAGATATAGTCAATAATATTCCTTATACAGAAGCTATTAAGAAAGTTTCCAAAGCATCGATATTTTTTGATCAGATGAGTAAGGTTGGATGGGGTGGTATGTCCGGTATTGAAGCTATGTCAATGGGAATACCAACGGTTGCTTATTTATCAGATATTGCATTTAAACAAGGGAATATAAAGTACACTCCTGTTATTAATTGCGGTAATACCGTTGAAAGTTTAGCAGATACATTTAGAGAATTGCTAAAAGGTGGATTAGAAGATATTTCTAAGGAAACTTTTGAATATGCAAAAGAAACTTATAGTTATGAAGTAGTTGGTAAAAGATGGGCAGAAATATATGAAAAATTATAAATTAAATATTATTAGGAGGGAAAAATGAAATTACTATATTCAAAGAATTGTAATGGTGTTTTTTGGTGGTTTAACAGGAAGATAGATTTACGAGATACATCTAAGAGTAACCCCAAACCGATTGAGGATAGTCTTGCTGATCATGTTATTGATAATGTATTCATATTTGAAGTGCCTAAAGGCTATGTAGAGAAACCGGAGATAATCGAGAAATACATTGAAGGTGTAACTCCATATCTTTTTGATTGGGATAATATGTCTCCAGTATCAGGTGCAGATGAATTAATAGGTTTAGGTTATGAAGATAAAGAGTGGAATTTCGATACATTCACAGATAAAAATGGCAATATCATCGATGTAATGTTAACAGGTCGATCATTTATGTATGAGATGGATTTCATTGAATGTACACAAGATATAGACAAAGAAATAACAAAAGAGCCTAATATTAAAACATATCTTGAAAAGTTCAAAGACGAAAATCCCGAAAATTATAAAGGGATGAAAGCATATATAACAGTTGCAATGCCTATTGGCTATCATCCTAAAAAGAAATTAGCTAAGAAATTAGGCTATTCAGGTGAAAACGGTTGGAAAGAAGAAGCTTTAATTAAATTTCTTCGGGAACAGTGATGATTATAACTGAAATTTACACACGGATAGGTCAACTTGCAAGTGATCCCGCTCTTACAGAATATTTAGCGGCTATGCCTAACGCATTTGAATCGGCTATGTGTAATATAATAAAAACAGGAGATTTTGTACAAGAAGAAATACCAGCTTTAGTAGAAATCTATTCGTCAGTTTCAACAGGATCGTCTTTCCACGATAATGTGAGATGTGTGAGTATAACTGAACTTAGTAATATCCTTAAAATTGTTAATATAACGCATAAAGATTTTACATTTAAGGTTATTAATCAAGATGATATTCATAACATATTACGAAATCCTATTAGATTACCAATGAAAGATGAGGCATTCTGGTATATAGCCGATAACAATATATATTTCATAGTAAACAATGATCAGGAAAGATTTAAGGTAAATATTTCAGCTATACATAATCCCGATCCTGCAACGTGGACAGAGCAAAAAGTCGATCTTATAAGCGATCTCAAATACGGCAGATCATTTATACTGAAATGTATTACCGAAGCTGCTGTTTATATTAGAGAACAGATAAACGGGGAGATGAAAAGTGAGTGAGATAATTCAGGAATATCGTAATTTGATCAATTTAGAATTTAATAACCCTGTTGGTGGAAATGAAATTGATGCAGCGATAAATTGGGTTATACACAAGATAAACTTGTTAGTAGGCGGGCAGAAAGTTTTATTAGAAGCAACTGGCGTTGGTGAAGAAGATTGGGATGATGTATCTACTGATAATTGGGAAGATTGGGATACTGGAGATTGGGAATCATTGGGTAGATTTAAAAATTTATTTGATTGGGATAGTGATGATTATAGTTTAACAATTCCTGATAATATTGTAACTGTAGAAATAATATATCTCAATTACCAGAAATATGAATCAGTCACTTACGATAAAATGAAAAATAATACAGATTCGTATTACTTCACTAAAATAGACAATAAAATCTATTTTGCTAAAGACCTTCATGCAGCAACGGAAGATATTAAAATATTATGCAGGATAAATTGGACTGATATTGATAATGAAGGTTATATATTCGTTCCTAACCAATGGAAAGATATTATTGTAGCAGGTGCAGTAATGCGATTAGGTACGAGAGATAGGAATGTAATTAGTGATGCCTCATTAGAGTTAGCAGTAAAAGAATTTGAGGATGGTAAAACGGATATTTGGGGACATTATGCGTTAATAAATTCAGCGGCATCTAACAAATTAACCGGTATTGATGAAATAGATTTAAGTTCAGATTTAGGAATTGGTGTAACAACTGGCGATGATTATGGAACGTAGATTTTAATAAGTTTACGTCAGGAGGTAGAATATGTTTAAAATTAACGTATATATAGGGAAACAAGTATTTGAAAAAGAATTTAAGACAAAAGTATTATGTGATGGTTTTGTGAAGAGGATGTTACAGTTCGGGTTTATATTGGATAAACCTAATTTAAGAACTATATTCCCTGTCCATACAATTAAGAAAATCGAATTATATCATTCGTAAGGTGGATTAATGTGAAAAAGTTATTAATAATCCTAACAATATTTTTTATATTTAGCTGTGCATTCATGCCAGAGCCAGTTAATGTAGAAGCTAAACCAGATATTATTAAGGTAGAAACAAATTGGGAAACTGACGATTATAATATTTGGTGGGAAAACGATGGAACTTGGGAAATAATGAACGAAACATGGAATCAAGGAGATAAAAAATGAAAAGATTAACAAGTGTTTTAATAATTCTATCTTTAGTGATTGGGTTACATTCTCTTGGATTAACAGGAGTAAAGCCATCAGCAACTTATAAAAGTTTGCTGACACTAAGAGATCACGGATTGACTACTCATACATTAGGATTAGGTGACGGATCTAATATATTAGTATTAACAGATGGAGCAGGGATAGAAAGTCCAATTAGTTTATCTAAAACAGTATTACAGATGAATACTACGAATAAACTTTATTTTAGGAATGATAAGAGTTATATTTATTCTAATACAGCTGACGAATTAACTGCTTATTCACTTACTAAAGTTACATTAGAATCAGCAGCCCTAACATTTACTGGAAATACTACTACCTCTGGGACATCTACAATAGCTGGACTTTTAACTACTGGTAATTTTATAACTACTGGTGGTGGATTAAGTGCTATTAATAATGTACCGATTGGCGGAGTTACTCCTGCTGCTGGTGGATTTACAACTTTAGATGCGACAGGAACATTGGGAGTAACTGGAACTTCAACGATTACGGCATTAGTACAAACTGGTGCAGTCGATATGAATGCAACTACTTTTGATGTTGATGCTACAGATGATATTGATATTGACACATCAGATACAACAGGCGGATTAGCTCTTGCGACATTAACAAGTGGTGTACCAATTACTATCGGACACGCAATATCTGAAACTACTGTCGGTGATAATTTAACAGTAATGGGAACATTCTCTGATGGAACTGCAAGTTTAGCTGCTGGTTCTTTTTCTGCTTTAACACGTCTTGACGTTGATAATTTGAGATTAGATGGGAATACAATAACTACAACCGATATAAATGGAAGTCTTACTATAACACCCAGCGGAACAGGTACGGTAATATTCAGCTCTGTTGTAGATATGGCAAATAACGCAATTAACTTTGATAGCAATGGAGATACGAGGATAGTATCTGATATTGACGATAGACTTCTTATATATTGTGGGAATGTGCCTATCGTGAATATTGATGGTACAGATTTTTCCCCCGGTTCTGGTGATGCGATTGATTTAGGAACTACAGTTTTAGAATGGAAAGATTTATTTATTGATGGAACAGCTACTATTGATGATATAGTTTGTGATAATGATATAACCGTTGCAGCGACAACACGATTAAATGGTGCTACAACTACGAATGGCACGGTAACAATAAATGAGGCTGGAGATGCTGCTGATGATGTAAGAATGGAATCCGATACTAATGCTAATATGTTTTTCTTAGATTCAAGTGCTGATGTGATTGGTATTAATGAATCTTCTCCGAATACTAACTTGGAATTAGATATAGGCGGTGATGTTGCACTTTCAGGTATTCTTGCTCTTGACGGAACAGCACAAACACTTACTGGTGCTGGTAACATTAATACAACAACATCAATCACTAAATATAGATCTACTGGAATAGATGAAGAATTGACAATATCCAACGGTGCATTTGACGGACAAATAAAATATATAATACATACAAATGATAGTGGTAACGGTAATCTTACTGGTGCAAATATTACAGGTACATTAAATCTTACTGATGATGGTGGTGGTGCAACACTGATTTGGTCTGTTGATGAAACAATGTGGTATGTAGTAGGTGTTGCAGGTGCAACATACAATCCATAAATGATGATAATATGCCTAAAATAGATAGTCTTGACGGTGGGATTTGTAATGCTCGTAATCCGCAACTGATATTTGATAATCAGTTACAGGAGGCAAGGAACTACGAGTATATTGATGGTTATCCATCGATCAGAAAAACCATAAAACAGTCTGATATACAGGAAGGGCTAAACCTAACAGGATTAACTCCAGCTAAGGAAGTAACTTATTGGATGCCTTCGCATATGCCTAAAGACAGTTATGGGGATATTGTCTATTTAGTTTACACAATAGAAAACGAACTTTACATAATGTATCAAGCGAGTGCTACCCTTTGGGATAAAGAACAAGTAATTATAGATAATATTAACTATACTAACGTAACAGCAAATGATATGGTATTTATAATATCACCGGATCGAGTTCTTATAGCAGATAATACAAATAAAATTCATTATTTCACTTATAGCAAATATGGTGTTTTACAATATGGCATTTCGGAATATCCATCTCCATATTCAAAACCGATAACAGAAAGAGCTGATTCGTGGGATGATCTTATAAAGGATTTTGAGGAAGAGGTTGATGCTCAAAACTTAGGTGATATGGGTTTATACCAAGATTTATATTGTTATGCAGATGAATTTGGCAACTTGAGTAATCCATCACCTAAAAGCGATATTTGTGAAATGCAATTCTTTAAGATAAGTATAGACGCAGATGATAAAGGAGTTACTAAGAGATGGCTCGATAAACGCAAAATAACCAATATAGAAGTATATCCCGATTTAGATGAAGAGACTCTATTAAGGATAAAAGAGTTTTATTATTATCGTAGATATATTAAATATTCGGAAGAAGGGGCAGGACAACCTTTCTATCTATATAAAATAGTAGATATTCAAACTCCAACCGGCAAAAACGAGTTTTTAGATACTGTAACATTATCATCAGGCGAAGCACCGTCTTATGGAAATATTGCACCTGTAGCCAAAGATGGAGTTTCTACTTCACAACAAACATTTTTAGCAGGATGTAAAACAAGAACTGAGTTTTTATGGGATTTTAAGTGGCATGTTAGATATTCACTGGAAAACACAAGTAATAAAACATTTACAGATCGTGCATTTATTATCCGTGTTTATGAAGATGATATAGTAGATATTGAGAATAATGATCATCACCCATTTGCAGTATCAGATTTTATTGATAAATCCGGTGATATTATAAATTCACAGCATTTGAGATGGTTCGACTTGCAACGAAGAACACCACTTGAAACAATATTATTAGAAGGTAACGTTGGAAGTGGTTATTTAGAGGTTATGGTAAAAATACCGCAAATGAGTCCGGGTGTTCATAATATCTATTTGACATTTACACCGGAAGCGGATTCTGGCTTTGATGGTGTTCCGGATGACTATAACGATTTTATACACGGCAAATGGTTTCAATCAGGATCTGATAATTGGGGT
>JAUVLE010000108.1 GCA_030595905.1 Candidatus Cloacimonadota bacterium
CAGCTTCAACCAGGTAGGTGTAGAAGTTGTAGATAAGAAACTGCAGTTGGGGGAAGTCCGCAATCAATGGTTACTTCAGGAGCTCGATCTTTCCAACCTGATCCCGGAAGGTGATAATGGACTATACATTGTGGAATTAAATTTCAATAAAAAAGATATTTTTTATCGTGGAGTACCCACCGGCGGGAAAGATTATTACACGAATCCAATGAATAATGGCTACTATCGCCGAAATGGAAGAATCTCAAAACCGCTGATTTTAAGTGATATCGGCTTGACTTTGAAGAAATGTTCCGACAGGTTTATAGTTTATACTACCGATATTTTGAATGCTAAACCGCTTTCCGGCTGCAAGGTAGAACTGAAAACATATCAGAATCAGGTTTTGGAAGTGCAGAAGACCAACGGGGACGGAAAGGCGGAGTTCAGTGTGCCGGACAAAGATGCCTTCTTTGTGGAAGCTTTCCATAATGGACAGAGAACGATATTGAAAACAAATGAAATGATCTGGAACACTTCCAACTTTGATGTGGAAGGTGTGCAATATTCTGCCAGAGGTATCCGGGCTTATACATATACCGAAAGAGGAGTTTACCGTCCCGGAGATCCAATCAACCTTTCGATGATCTTCCGAAATCACCAGGGAACTCTGGAAGATGGGCATCCGGTCGAGATCGAGATTCGAAATCCACGGAAACAGTTGATCGACAGCAAAGTATTGAATGATGGTAAAGATGGTTTTTATAACTACAATTTCATAACCAACTCCACCGATCCTACCGGAAGTTGGAATGTCAAGATCAAGGTTGGAGGAAGTGTTTTCTATCACTCACTAAAGATTGAAACTGTCGTAGCAGAACGGCTGAAGATCGAATTAATACCAAAAAAAGAAAAAGTTTCCTACGATATGGATAAAATTGGTTTTGATCTACAGGCAAACTTTCTGTTTGGAGCACCCGGAGCAAATCTGCAATGTCAGGTTAATGCCGAAATTTATAAAAACACAACTCTTTTTAATATTCCAAGATTTCGTACTTTCAATTTCGATAATCCTTCTATAAAATACAAAATGATCGAGAGTGAGCTTCTTGATAATAAACTGGATAGCAGAGGGCATATTTATTTTGATTGGAAATTACCGAAGTTCGATAATGCTCCAACCGGTTTAGTAGCCAAGATCGAAGCCACGGTGAGTGAAAGTGGAGGACGCAGCAGCAAAGAGAAGATATTCCTGCCGATAGATCCGTATAAAGCCTATGTTGGGCTGAATGCTTCTAAGAAAAAATGGAAAAAATTGGGGCAAGCCAATCAGTTCCAATTTATATTGCTCGATCCCGAAGGCAAACCGCTGGTGGGAGAAGATATAAAAGTGAGGATCTATAACAATCGGTATCACTGGTGGTGGCAATATGATAACGAGAACCGTCACTTCAAAGATGATACGGAAACCGAATTTGTTAAAGAGATCAAATTGACAAGCAAGGCAGATCCGGTAGAATTCGAGTTTACTCCCACAAAATACGGACGCTACCTTTTGGAAGTAACGCATATAACAAATGACGGTGAAGGCCATTCTGCCGGGCAATTCTTCTGGGCAAGCTATTGGGGCAATCCCGATCTTGGAATGCAGGATGCCGGTATCATCAGTTTGAATTCCGATAAAGAGCGTTACAGCTACGGAGATGTAGCAAAGATCCGCTTTGATGCTCCCAAAAACAGCATGATACTGGTTTCGCTGGAAAAAGGTGATGAAGTAATAGAAGAATACTGGCAAAAAGCAAAAGGCGGCAAGACAACTATCAAAGTTCCGATAACTGACAAAATGGTGCCGAACATTTATTGCTCGGTTTCTATTATTCAGCCGCATGAACAAACGGATAACGACAGGCCGATAAGAATGTATGGCATTATTCCGCTCAATGTATTTGAAGCTTCCACCCGACAGAAGATCACTTTAACCGCACCGGAAGTTCTTCATCCAAATGAAAAATTCAAATGCACTATTCAAACCAATGACCATAAACAAACGCAATTTACAATCGCCGTGGTTGATGAAGGATTACTCAGTCTTACAGATCATCCTTCTCCGGACGCTTGGACAGAATTCTATAAAAAACAGTTATTAGGTGTAAAAACTTATGATAATTACGGTTATATTATCGGAGCGAGTAAAGGTGATATATTCAAATCATATTCCATCGGTGGAGGTTTAGCCTTTGAAAAAGGACGTAAAAAGCGTTTGAGCCCGGAAGAAACAAAACGCTTCAAACCTGTTTGTATGTTCAGTGGTCCTATCTACACAGATAAGAACGGATTTGCCGAATTGGAATTTGAAATGCCGGAATATATGGGAGCGGTTCGCATCATGGTTGTGTCTGCCAATGGAAATAGATATGGAAATGCAGATAAAACAGTGGAAGTGAAACAGGATGTTGTTTTGCTTCCTACATTGCCTAGGATGCTGGCTCCGGGAGATAAATTTACTATTCCCGTTGAAGTCTTTGCCACAAAAGAAAATGTGGGTGAAGTTGAATTAACGATAAAGTCGATTGGTCCGGTTAAAATTTTAGGTTCCAAACAGAGAACACTTAAGTTCAGCAAAACAGGAAATAAAAGAGTAGATTTCCAGGCGGAAATTCCCATGAAAGTGGGAACAGCACAAATCATTATTCAGGCAAAATTTGCAGAAAGTGAGATCAGCAGTACAACAGATATTGCAATCAGACCTCTCTCTGCCAGGATTTCTCGCAGAAAAATGAAGATTTGTAAAGCGAATAAAACTATCGAATTCAATGTACCCGGAGATGGGATCGAAGGAACGAACGAAGCTTTTCTTTCTATCAGCCGACTGCCAAAAGCAGATCTGGCCAAAAGAATGCACTGGCTTATCCGTTATCCATACGGCTGCATCGAACAAACCACTTCTGCGGTTTTCCCTCAATTGTATCTGCGAAAGTTCATTCAAACCAGGAATTTTGATGATAGCTGGATCACAAACAATATCAATAAGGGAATTAACCGCATGAAGAAATTCCAGATTCCCAGCGGAGGTTTTTCATATTGGCCGGGAAATAATAAGGTGGATAACTGGGGAACAAACTATGCAGGACATTTCCTGCTGGCTGCAAAAGAAGCCGGATATTTTGTGCCTGAAGAAATGATCAATAATTGGATTCGATTCCAGAAATCGGAAGCAAAAAAATATAATTTTCAGGATAATCATTATTATAGTTTGCGGGAGCAGATTTACAGACTTTACATTCTGGCGAAGGCAGGAAAACCAGAATTGGGCTCAATGAATTACCTGAGGGAAAACCATCTGAAGAAAATGAATGATATAGAAAGATGGGTACTGGCTGCAGCTTACATGCAGGCGGGAGTAAAGAAAGCTGCTCAGGAAATATCGATGACCACAGGAATCATTGTAAAAGATTATCTGGAGATGTCGGGCACTTACGGTTCGGAAATGCGTGATAAAGCAATGATATTGGATGCAATGATCACAATGGATGAAAAGGATAAATCATTGCAGCTCTATCTTGAACTATCCGATCAAATATCCCAGACCCGCTGGTATTCAACTCAGGCTACAGGTTACACCTTGCTGGCATTGGGACGATATATTCAAAAGTATTATGGTGAAGATACGCGCGATAAAGCAATTACAGGAAAAATAATAGAAAGTAACGGACAGACCCAGAAAGTGAACAGTAAAGAAATCGTTACAAACTTAGATGTAAATGAATCTTTTGGTGATAAAGTTACATTTAAATCCACTTCTTCGATCAAAGAACTTTTCGTTACTTTGAACTGGAGTGGAATTCCTCTGAAATCGGAAGCTGGAGATAAGTTTGACGGGATAAAGCTGAAAAATGAATGGAAAGACAAAAACGGGAATATCATATCGCCTAAGAATCTGAAACAGGGAGATATTTTCACGCAATATATTACAATTACAAATCTATCCAATCTCAACCTGAAGAATGTAGCTCTGGTTCAGTTATTGCCCAGTGGATGGGAGATAGAGAATGAGCGGATCAATCCTGATAAAATCGACAAAAGAAAGAAAACTAAAAACAGTAATATTATTAATTATACAGATATTCGGGATGACCGCAAAATGTGGTTTTTCAATTTGCGTAAGAATAAGTCTGTCACCGTTCAGGTGAAGCTCCGAGCCGTTACAGCAGGAGAGTTCTTTATGCCTGCCACCTATTGTGAAGTAATGTATGATAATCGTTATCAAGCAAGAAAGGCAGGGATGGAAGTTAAGGTTTCTAGTCGGTAATGCTGAAAAAATATCGTATAGCAGTGATAGTTCTTCTATCACTGCTTCTTCTTTATTTTGCCATTCCTCTGAACCTGGATCGTTTTCATGATCACAGTATAATGGTTCTGGATAATGAAGATCGGATTTTGCGTGTATTTCTAAATGATCAGGAGCAGTGGTGCCTACCTTCTTTTCAGGATGATGTAATTCCCGGCAAACTGGAAACAGCGGTTCTAACCTATGAAGACCGCAGCTTCTTCTATCATCCGGGAATAAATTTTTGGGCAATATTGCGCGCACTCTATCTGAATGTGAAATATGGGAAGGTAGTTAGCGGAGGTAGTACATTAACGATGCAGGTTGTCAGGCTGGCATCGCAGAATTCCCGCACAATTCCAAATAAATTACTGGAAATATTCCAGGCTATTAAGCTGGAAATAAAGTTCAGTAAAAAACAGATTTTGAAGATGTATCTCGATCATGCACCTTATGGCAGAAATATTGTAGGGATTCGAGCTGCAAGCCTGAAGTATTTCGGCAGGGAACCGGAGAACCTGACCTGGAGCGAAGCTGCTACACTGGCTGTATTGCCAAATGCTCCGGGATTGATCTCACCCGGCAGGCAGCAGCAAAAGCTTATCTCAAAACGAGACAGATTATTGGAAACTCTATTTAAACGCAGTATCTTCGATGAAGCTACCTGCAATTTGAGTAAATTGGAACCGATACCGGATGTAGTCTATCCGCTGCCGATGCTGGCTCCGCACCTTACACGGCAGGCTGCAAAAGAAGCAGACTCATCGATCATTCGAACCACTCTTAATAAACAAATTCAACATGATACGGAGATCATATTAGCGCAACAGGCAGAATATCTGCAATCCATTGGAATAAATAATATTTGTGCCCTGATTTGTAAAACCGAAACCGGAGAAATTGCAGCTTATTGCGGTTCACAAGATTTCTGGGATAGAACCCGAAATGGACAGGTAGATGGCGTGCAGGCGGCTCGTTCACCCGGTTCCACTTTAAAGCCTTTCCTGTATGCTCTCTGCATGGATGATGGAATCCTTCTGCCCGAAACAAAATTGAATGATGTTCCAACCTATTTTGGTGCTTTCTCACCGGAAAATGCAGGGAAAAACTATGACGGACTGGTGACAGCCCACGAAGCTCTTGTACGTTCGTTGAATGTTCCTGCTGTGCGGCTGCTCTATACTTATGGGCTGGTAGAATTCTATGAATCTTTGAAAGCTGCCGGGATTTCCACTTTGTTCAGACGTTCGGATGATTATGGCCTTACCTTGATCATCGGTGGGGCAGAAGCAACTCTCTTCGATCTTACCGGACTTTATCGTGGTCTGGGAAATGAAGGTCGATTTGGTAAACTGCATTGGAATAAAGCTGATGAATTTAAAAACGAAACGCAGATCATAAGTCCCGGTGCTTGCTATTTAACACTTGATATAATGCAGGATGTAAGTCGTCCGGGAGCGGAATATTACTGGCACCAATATGAAAACCAGTGGTCTCTTGCCTGGAAGACCGGAACCAGTTTTGGCAATCGTGATGCCTGGGCTATCGGGATCAGCCCGGAGTGGACCATCGGCGTTTGGGTGGGTAATTTTACCGGTGAAGGAAATCCGGCGCTTTCCGGTGCTGCTTCTGCCGGACCGATCTTATTCGACATCTTTAATTCCCTGCCCAAAGACACAGCAAAAAACTGGTTTGCACCACCAATGCAATTAACCAAAGTAAGCATCTGTAAGGACAGCGGATTTCTGGCGACAAAGAATTGTCCGCATAAAACTGAAGTTTGGGTACCGGAAAATATGAAGCCGCTCAAATTCTGTCCTTATCATAAAAAGCGATTTTTAAATGATGCGGAAACTTTTACGGTTTGCTCATATTGTTGGAAAGAAGGGCACTATCACGAAAAAACTATGTTGGAATATCCACCTGTGGTAGCAAAATTTTTAAGAAAACGCGGGCAGATCGTTCCAAAAATACTGCCGCATAATCCACAATGCGACCGGGTTCGGCAGGATAAAACTATCGAGATAATCTACCCGACCAGGGGATCGGTGATCTATATTCCCAAAGATATGGGCGGAATTAAGCAGAAAGTTATGATAAAAATAGCCAACAGACAATCCAGGATTTTCTGGTATTTGGACAGTGTATATCTGGGAACGACGGAAGATGAGGACGAGATGTCTCTGAATATTGTAAAAGGCAGGCACAAGCTGTATATTACCGATGAATTCGGTAATGATGCGGAAGTCTCATTCAAAGTTATCTCTAAATAGATATGATCTCTAAACCGGTTTATTTTTGAAAATACGAGAAGTTTTTCCTTGACTATATATCCCACATTTATAAAAAAAAGGCGGATTAATTAATTGTATTTTTCATATTTACCAATTCTTTTAAGAGGAGAGGAAATTATTATGAAAAAATGGATTATTCCCTTGGTTGTTATGATGGTAATATTGGGATGTGATAACCGCAGTACAGATATTGATAATACTAAATGTGCCTGGATACATGTATATTACATAGATAATCTGATCTATGATGAAAAGCTGGATGAGAACGATGATTCTCAATCAAAAATATTAATTCTACCGGATAATTCCCAAATTACATTAGATAAGTTCGTTAACATACATTATAATATTCCACCAGATGAAGTAGAAATCTCACGCAGTTACGTTGTTTGGGCAAAAAAAGCTGATTATTATACGCAATTTACTTCAGGAAGTTATCTGGATACTTTACAGATAAATGCCAGCAGTGGGTTTACTCCTATCGTTCCCGGAGAAGTTTGTGGGACTATTTACACAACATCTCATTTTCCAGTTACAAATTTAGAATTTTACATATTGCAGGACAGTGTAATTGTTGACAGTATTACAACATCGGTTAATGGATACTTCAACATAGACCTTTCTTTTGGAGATTACCAGATTATTGAAAAAGCAGGTTTTCAGATATATTGTGAATTTATTGTTGATAGTTATTATGATGATTACGCTATAGTACTTGAAGACATAGCATTAAAACCAAACATTTATATTTATCCCCAGAAGAAGATGAACCTGGATGTTAATATCAATTTTCAACATGGGGGAGAAGTAACTACTTCCATTCCAGATTATGGTTCAGTTTGGAATGATCTTGAGGTTGATTCTTCTGGAATGATAAATGATGAATATTCATATCTCTTCTATGAAAGCATTTATCCCGATTTGAACCAATATAAACGAGGATGGATTGTTAAGCGGGAAGACCTGGGAATTTTTTTTATTCAGAATCTATCCGAAACAGGATTTGTCGGGCAAGAAATAATTGATTTCACTGACTATTGGATTCCAATACTAACTAATTATCCCTTTTATGTCATCTATCCGCAATATAATGAACAGCTTAGCAAAATGACTGAATTGGAATTTTCTGTTAAACCGGATAATCTTTTAAGATTGATCTATGCAATCGAAGGAAAGCAAGATGGTTCTCTGACTTTACCGGAACCTGCAATTCCTGATTTTCAACGAGAAGGCTTTGTTGTTGTGGAATGGGGAGTGATCAGGAAGTTTGGAAATACGATTTGCTTGAAATAAAAAATGCAAAAGGCGATTATATCTGTTTGTATTTTAATGTTTTTCTATCGCCACGCATCCCAGAAAACAATTTTCATCGATACGTTCAAGATGTACGTATTTGATTAAATATATTTGGCCTGTATCATAATAGAAAAAATCAACATAATCGATTTGATCTATTTGGCCGATCGTGGTAATATAATCCTGTACGAAATACAAACCTGAGAAATCTTTACTGTTAAACAAATTAGTATTAACAAAATTTGGGTTTCCTGTATGTGCCAAGACGTTACCCTGCATATCCAGAACAAATAAATAAGTATTATATTTCCTGAATTTTTTATATTTCTCTGTAAAAAGTTTGAAAGCTCTTTCTTTTCCGTATAGTTGAATTTTTTTCATAGCTTTTTCGGCTAAATTTATTGTAAGAATATTTGGCGGGTCAGGTTTTCTTTGAACATAACCGCTTCCTAAACTTTTGGACTTTATTATCTTAAGTGATTTAATAGGTTCATGATAGTTTTTAATATAATCAGAAAACAAATTGGATGTAAAAAATAATAAGATTACTATTGTTACCAATGATAAAAAAGGTTTATAAATCATAATTATCTTCTTTTCCTTCTGCTTCTGCTGAAATTAGACTTACCCTTTTTCTCTTCCGGTTTTGCTTTTACAACTAAAGGTTTGCTGCCTTTTCCCAGTTTTCTGAAAGCTTCTATTATCTGTTCGGCTTCGCTAAAAGGTACATTGGCAAAGGAAAAATTATCATAAACTTTAATGTCTCGAATCAGGCGAGGATCAATCTTTGTTTCCTTTTTTATCATATCTGCCAGTTTCTTTTTCGTAATATTATCTTTATTTCCCAAAGCTATGAACAGGCGTGTTGTTCCTTTCAGATCGGGGGAATAATTATCTGTCGGTGCTTTTACATCTCTGATCTTCGCATACTTTTCGGGAGAGAAATCGTCTTTGTAAGCATGGGTAAGAAGTGCTGCAATTATCTCGTCGGGTTTGTGATCTCCCAGGAGTTCGTATGCTATGTGCAGGTTATCATCGAAAGTTTTCATCTCGATGATCTCACTTATCTCATTTATTATGCGTTTACGCTTCATACTGATAAGTTGTTTTACTTTCGGGATTTTCTCTTTGCGTATTTCCGCATTTGCTGTTCTTTGTATATGCATTAATTTTCGATATTCCGATGGTGTAATGAATGTGATAGCAGTTCCACGTTTTCCTGCTCTCCCTGTTCTGCCTATGCGATGAACATAGGAATCCGGATCCTGCGGGATGGAATAATTCAAGACGTGTGTAAGCTCCTGAATGTCGATTCCGCGAGCGGCAACATCCGTTGCTGCGAGAATCCTGATCCTTTTTTTTCTGAATTGATTGAGTATTCTTTCCCTTTGATTCTGAGAAATATCTCCGTGAAGTGCTGCTGCATCGTAACCTCTATCTGAAAGAGCATTTCCCAGATGCTGTGCTTTCAGTTTCGTTCTGCAAAAGATCAGAGCATAAAATTCTTTTTCAATATCTATGATTCGGCACAAAGCTTCAAATTTATCGGATGAATTTACCTCAAAATATATTTGATCCGTCAAATCGACCGTAAGTCTTTTTGCAGCAACTCTAATTTCCTCGTACTTGCCCATAAATTTTTGGGCAAGTTTGACGATC
>JAUVLE010000287.1 GCA_030595905.1 Candidatus Cloacimonadota bacterium
ATTCCTTCGTTATAATAGTAACAAACATTACCAGTGCTTGTTTTCAGATCATCCCAAAATGGAGCGATCATCGGTGATGGACCTTGCGGTCCGGGAATTTGGCTATTCATAAAAGAAGATTGCGAACTTCCGCCCGGAGCAACCCAGCCATTCGAGCAAACCGAAATCATATCATAAGGCATTCCATAAAAATTGAAAACAAATGGAACATCCACATCATCGGTATCTCCCGTATCTCCGTTATCGGTAAGATTTAAGATAATTCCATCTCCTCCGTTATCGGGATCAATTTCAATCCAATTGTACATTGGTGCAAGTTCGTAGCTCGAATCTCCGCTGTCATAACAATAATAACCATAAGCATCGGGACCTAACGGATCATTTACCGTAACTTCTCCCACTTCAACAAAAAATGAAACCATACTATTGAAGTTATCGGAATTTGTTAATTCCAAATTGAACTGAATTTGTGAGCCGGGGATAATATCGTAATTTGCTGAAACTTCGAATCTATCTGAATTATTATCAGCTTCATTACCTGCAAATATTGTGTCGAACATGCCGAGACTATCATCGACTGTTATATTTGAATTATTACATCTCAAAATCGCCTCGATGTTTTCTGCATCTACCGTGCCGGTATTGAACAAAGTTACTATCATCTCAACTGTTTCACCCGGTTCAAATATTCCGTTCGGATCAATTTCGTATTCTGTCACATAAAGATTGATCCCGTGAATTTCCAGAAAGATATTTTCCTGCCATTCATTGCCGGAGGCATCTTCGATCGTCATGCACAGATGAACTTCCGATCCACCAAGAACATCATCATTAACCGAAAATACGAAATTGGAAAAAGCTGTTTGTCCTGATAGAATAGTATTATAATTTCCATTTCCATCGATAATCTCGACATTTCCATTTACTGAAGTAATTGTGGCTGAAACGTCATTCACAGCAGAACTTCCGCCGTTTATCAATTCGATTCCCAGTTCGATGCTTTCACCCGGATTGATCAACCCATCATTATTTCCGGAAGATGAACCGGAATTATCATCATCGATATCCAAAGAATGTACGTTCAGAACAAGGTTTTGCTCTACCACATCTACTTCTCCGAGATGAGGAATAAAATTATGTTTTGTCACCGTTAAGCTAAATGAATCGTAGTTTTCAACTTCCAGAGGCAGAAAAACCTTACCCTCTGCATTGGAATAATCGCTCGCATAAATTTCATCATTCTCGGAAAATGCCGTTACCCATGCATCTTCTATCGGTATTCCAGAACTATTTTCTACGGTAACTTCCAAATAATTGATTGTGGAAGAAATTTCTGAATCGTATTCCACTACTAATTCTTCAGGAACACCTGTCCACAATTCCACGCTGGGATCTCCCATTAAAGTATTCCAATAAGAAAAAATATTTACTCTATTTGAGGGATTATTCGGAAAGCTGGTATATAAGTGCAGCTTACCACGAACCAATGCACCTCCGGGATTATATATTTTATCAGCGAAAATACCATAATAAATTCCCGAATCTACACAATTATTAAATGTGGTGTGCGTGCCCAATGTAGCTGTTCCGATTGCAGCGATCGCTCCTTCAGGATTTCCGGGTGTTCCTGCCCTAAGAAAAGCTTCGCTTCTGCTTGTTCCTGAAGCAAAACTACCGGTATCGCAGGTTAAAAATACAGCAAACGGCAGCATAAATCCATTATTAAGATTATTGATCGAGCTATTATTAAAACCACTCATTCCCCAATAACCTCTATAATTGAAATAACTAACTCCGGAATTTATATTGGAACTCATATAATTGGAATAACTTCCGCTGTACACTTCGGTAGATGTTATATTTGGTGCATGTGTATCGATCAATTCTTTTATATACTGTTTTGTGAAAATACAAGACGGACCGGAAGTGGAAGGATCTCCAACCATCAGAGCCTTATCATACCAATCGGTAGAACCCATAAAAGGTTCTTTTTCATAATTCAAAACTTTCGATACCATCGTTTGTAATTCAGTGATATTTGAAATCGATAATCTACCAAGAAAGAGATCAGCGAGAATATCATTACCTTCTAATTGAGAATAGGGATGATCTCCCTCACCTCCATATCCCGACCAACTATCGAAATATGTTGGTATTATATATGAACCATTTGTATCACCAACAAGCACAACAAATTCAGGAGGGTATTCCCAGTTGTCATAAGCATTCTGAATATAACTTTTTATCGATGAACTTGTTGATCCTGTTTCACTCGTACTTGCCAGAACTACTTCAAAACCCTTTCGCTGCTTCCATTCGGTTAAATATTCCAAAGTAGAAAGTACAGTAGCATTATTTGGATAGATAAATAAAATACATGGTTTTTGATATTCTTCTCGTGACGGAGCATAATTTAGAATAGCAGACCTATAAAGTGGTTCAAAGTATTTTGAAATATTTTTTTTACCTGTTTTGGAATTAACTCCACCTTTTCCTGTTGTGGTAATTATTAACTCGATATTTTTTATAATACTTAATTCCCCATTGTCAGGATCGAACAGGAATGGATTGATCGTAACATTTACCACACGATGATCTCGCAAAATAGCCGGCTGTTGCACTTCAATTATATTTTTTGGAAAAACATCATTACCAGCATAAAATTCGTTATCGATTACAAAATCGGTTCGTTCTGGTCGGCTCTCACTTTGCAGATATTGAGTTGGAAAAATATTTATATCGTTTATAATTTCTGTTTCTGAGGTGATAATTTCAAAGCTAACATTTCCTTCATTCGGAATTGCAATTAAACGGCTGAATCTTGGAAGATCGGGTTTTCCAACTTGCATAAATCTTCCTTCATTTACATAAGATATTTTGTGAAATAGATCACCACTTTCAGTTATTTCCTGCATATCATAACCATCTAAAGAAAATGATATTTGCGTGGAAGATATATCTTCCGAATATGATT
>JAUVLE010000308.1 GCA_030595905.1 Candidatus Cloacimonadota bacterium
TGGTTAACAAAGAAGTAAACTCAGGCTATCATAACGCTGTATGGAAAGGAAAGGATGATAACAGCAAGTATGTTTCCAGTGGCATCTATTTCTCTATCTTTGATGTAAAGAATGACGATGGGGATTTTACCAGTGTGAGAAAAATAATATTATTGAAATAGTGAACAGATGAACATTCTCTAGCTCCGAAACCTTCAGGATAGCGCAAGTGTCCTGAAGGTTTTTATTATTCACAAAGAAATAATTCATTGAACTAAAGAAATTTCTTGTCAGGAAATAACATATTATCTTTTTTAGGAATTAAACTACACATGGAGAATATTCTGTGAAAAAGAAAAGAATTCTTATCGTTGAAGATGAATTGATCATTTCCGAGGATATTTGTATCATTGTAAAAAATTGTGGATATTCAGTTGCGGGAGTCACTACTTCCGGTGAGGGTGCAGTTTCTCTTGCTGCTGAACTTAATCCCGATCTTGTTTTGATGGACATCATACTGGAAGGCAACATGACCGGTCTGGAATCAGCAGAAACAATATTTTCTGAGCTTGAGATACCGATCATTTTTCTTACTGCTTATGCAGATAATAAGACACTTCAGAAAGTACTGAAGACAGGTCCGTATGGATATATAATAAAACCTTTTGATGAGAGAGAATTGAGAGTAACCCTGGAACTGGCTTTTTATAAACATGCCATGGAAAGAGAATTGAAGATAAGTGAGGAAAAATATAGAAGAATTTTTGAAAATATTCAGGATATTTATTATGAAGTAGATATGAATGGTATTATTCTTGAGATGAGTCCTTCTGTCGAGGTTTTTACAGAATATCTCCGTCAAGATCTTATCGGAAAACAGATAGATGATATCTATGCCGAGCCCAAACAAAGAAAGGAAATGTTAATAAAACTGCATGATAAAGGCAGGATCAATGATTTTGAGATTGATATTAAAGACAAGAATGGAAATATCATATATTGTTCTGTAACTTCCAAACTTTTGCTGGATGATAATAATAAACCACAGAAAATAGTCGGTTCGCTGCGGAACATTACAGAGCATAAAGAAATGCAAAAATATTTGTTGCAGACGGAACGTTTAGCCGGGGTTGGTCAATTAGCTGCCGGTATTGCTCATGAAATACGAAATCCTTTGGGAAATATAAGTTCTGCCGTTCAGTTCTGTATAACAAAATACAAGCCCTCCAGGGAAATAGAACAATACCTCGATATGATCCTGCGAAATTCTGATAATGCAAATAAGATAATAAAGGAATTACTGGATTTTGCAACACCCAGAGAGATCAACCTGAAGAAAGGTAGTATCATAAAAATCCTTGATAATGCAATTGAACTCGTCAAAGCCAGATTCCATAAAACCGGCGTGAACATCAAAAAGAAATATTCTGATAAAATACCGGAAATCCTGATGGATGAAAAATGGATGGAACGATCTTTCCTGAACCTGATAGTAAATGCAATTGATGCTATGAGCAAAGGTAGGTTGCTTACTATTACAGTAGAAATGAAAGATAATTTGATAGTTTTATCTTTTAAAGACACAGGAAAAGGCATTTCAGATGAAAACCTGAATAAAGTGTTTGACCCGTTCTTTACCACAAAAGACGATGGTACAGGACTGGGGATGTCATCTGTTTATCAGGTTATTACGGCTCATAAAGGAACAATAAATATAAAAAGCAAAGTTGGTAAAGGAACTGATGTTATTGTCTCTCTGCCAATTTAAAGTATTAACAAAGGAATGAAAAATGGATTCGTTATTAGTTGTTGAAGATAACAAAGATATGCAATTTCTTCTTTCCAATATCCTCAAAGAAGAAGGTTTCAAAGTTTGTTGTGTTGGAGAAGGAGAAAAGGCTTTCCTGGAGATTAACAAAGGAACAACCGACATGATACTTCTGGATATGCGTCTTCCGGGAATGGACGGGATAGATATCCTGAAAAAGATCAGAAAGATCGATAAAGAAATTCCTGTGATCATGATAACTGCCTATGGTGAAATAAAAGATGCTGTGAAAGCGATGCAATTAGGTGCTTATGATTATATTACAAAACCATTCGTTAATGAAGAGCTGATCTTGATCATCAGAAAAGCTCTTAATACAAGGTCTTTGAGCAGGGAAGTGAAAAGCCTGAGGATGAGACTAAACAAAGAAATGGCTTATGAAAAAGAGTTTGGTGAAAGCCTGTCCATAAAAAGAGTTTTAAGACAGGTCGAATTGATAGCACCTACAAATATGAGTGTGATGATACAGGGAAAAAGCGGTACAGGAAAAGAAGTCATTGCCAATATTATCCATCACAAAAGTAATAGAAAAAATAAACCGTTTATTGCCGTAGATTGTGGAGCGATCCCCGGAACTCTGGTCGAAAGCGAATTATTTGGATATGCAAAGGGTGCTTTTACCGGTGCCAATTCCACAAAAAAGGGAAAATTTGAAGAAGCAAATGGCGGTTCTATTCTTCTGGATGAAATTACTAACTTTCCACTTGAAGGACAGGCTAAAATA
>JAUVLE010000078.1 GCA_030595905.1 Candidatus Cloacimonadota bacterium
ATCTGTTAGTGTTTTCCCCTGTTTTTTGAGATCGTGAACATTATCTTTCCAGAATGGAACAAAAACACAGGGATAAATGTTACCATACCAGTCTATATAGAGATAACCTTCGGTGCGACCACCGGCAATGCAACCGGAAGAGAAAGTTCCTCCATTCCAGAAATCAGCAAAAAATTTTCGTTCTTTCCGAACTATCTCTTGCTCCCGAGACCACATTTTAGTTCGTAGTTCCGGTGAAACCTGATGCTCAACTTCCGCACCTCTTCCAATCGGCATATATTGGAAAAGCCATTCATAAAGAACTCCCTGTTCATCAAAGTAAAATTTTATCATTTCTTTAGAAATTAGAAGTTCTGCATTCTCGGGTGTGGCAGTAACGGAAATTCCAAAAGGAACACCAGCATTACGCAGATTTTCAAAGGCAGTAAGAATTTTTTTGTATGTTCCCTTTCCTCTTCGATCGTCTGTCTCTTTTTCAAATCCTTCCACAGATATAGCAGGTGTTATATTACCAACTTCCGCCAATCTTTTTGCTCTGTCTTTATCGATAAGAGTGCCATTTGTATAAACGAGAAAATATTGTTCCGGGTGAAGTCTTGCCAACTCAATGATATCCACATCTCCATCTCGCCAAAGAAATGGCTCACCACCGGAGATAACCGTGAACCAGCTTCCCCATTTATCATATTTTTCCTTGAGGATTCGTTCTACTTCTTCAAAAGAAAGAGAAGGAAGTCCTTTAGAAACACTGGCAGCATAACAGTCTTTACAACGAAGATTACAATTTCCTCCGGGTGAAATTGTCAGAAAGGCTGGAGGCATTGTACCATATTCTTCTTCAAATTTTTTCATCTTTTCTATTCGGTTGCTTTTTGTCAGAAACTCTTTGAGAAATAAATTGACCATCCGATCCCGTACAGCAGGTGAACCGTTATCGTAAGCCTTAAATGCAGATCTTACAATATTTGATGCAATATAGAATTTATCTTCCCGTTGTTGTCGCGGACCAATTTTGATAGGATCGCCTTTATCCACATAAAATTTGTATGCTACTTTTTCTAAAGCAGGTAAAGCTAACTTCCACACTTTAGTAATTGAAGTAAGATCAGCGAATTGTTTAGCAATAAATTCGCTAAATTTCTTTTCATTCGATTTCAAAATTAACTCCTTATTATTTTAATTTCCGAATGTGCGTTTGCTCTTCGGAATGTTAATCTTTCTTACAAATTATAAATGTTTAATAAAACATCTTCTTCTTTTATGCTGACGATGTTCAAAGAATTTCCATTGTGCTTGAACTTTGGTGTTGTTTTCCAATTCGATATTCGTTTCTGCTTTTTCAATTTTATTATCAATATATGTCTGAATTAACTCTTTGAATAAGAGAGTATTTACACCTTTTCCCTGAAAATCTGGTCGAACAGCTACGAGATACAAGTCAACAAGGTTGTTATGTTTTAATGCTTTTAGGATATGAATAGAACCAAAAGGTAACAGTCTTCCTTTTGCTTTTTGAAACGCTTTGGATAAAGAAGGCATTGTAATTCCGAAA
Organism: Candidatus Cloacimonadota bacterium; assembly: GCA_030595905.1. Taxonomy (GTDB): domain Bacteria; phylum Cloacimonadota; class Cloacimonadia; order Cloacimonadales; family TCS61; genus JACNIV01. The sequence continues at coordinate 1,553 of JAUVLE010000078.1, forward strand.
GCAGCAATTTTGCCTGATTCATCGAGGATAAGAGATATATATTTATGTGGAATAATTCCCATATACTGTTCGATATAATTTCCGATCTGTTTTTCCGTTAAAGGAACAACTCCGTAAAGAGGTTCAAAGGCATTATTTAGAACTTTGAAAATTTCTTTGGCATAAGGTTTGATATCTTTTGAGCTTTCAGTTTTTAAAACCGTTAAATTATATTTTTTCTTAACGATATTGGCAATTCTTTCAATTTTTTCAGGAACTTTCTTCGGTACTTTTACTTCAAATTCAATCCAGTCAACGTCCTTTGAATATCCGATTTTTTCGAGATGCTTGGAATAATATGAATAATTATATATCGTAGCAATTGTCCCTAGTTCCTCGAATCCTTCTATAAGCATTCCTTCGGGATCGAGGTCTGTGAAACCAAGGGGACCGTGAACTGCTTTCATACCGTTTCCTTTTGCCCAATTTTCTACAGTATTTATTAATGCTTTTGAAACATTTTCATCATCGATAAAATCTATCCAGCCAAAACGAACATATTTATTTTTCCATTTTTCAATGTAGTGATGATTAATAATACCGGCAATTCTTCCCACAACTTTTTCATTTTTATAGGCAAGCCATAACTTAACATCACAAAATTCAAAAGCAGGATTTTTTTCTTTTATGAAAAGACTCATTTCATCTTTTATTAATTGCGGAATCCAATACTTGTTTCCTTTGTAAAGTTTATAAGGAAACGCAACGAATTTTTTAAGGTCTTTTTTACTTTTTACCTCTTTAATATAAATTTCCATTTTTACCACCTTATAACTATTGCACCCCAGGTTAAACCTGCACCAAAAGCTGTTAAAACTACGATATCTCCTTTCTTAATTTTTCCTTGAGATACAGCTTCATCTAAAGCAATAGGAATTGAAGCTGCAGAAGTATTCCCATATTTTTCCAGATTTATCATTATTTTTTCTAACGGCAGGTGTAATTTTTTTGCAACAGCTTTTAAAATTCGAATATTTGCCTGATGAGGTATAAGAAGATCGATATCTTTTCTTGTTAATTCTACTTTATCTAAAGCCCTAATTACAGAATCAACCATCATCTTTTTAGCTAACTTATATATTTTTCTTCCTTCCATTTTTAGATAGTGTTGTCTTTTATCGATAGTTCTATATGTAGTAGGTAATCGTGAACCTCCTGCAGGAATTTCAAGTAAATCAGCACTGGAACCATCAGAACCAAAATTGATTGAAATTATGTTTTTTCCTTTTTGTCCTTTTTTGATAATAATTGCTCCTGCCCCATCACCAAATAATACACAGGTATTTCTATCTTTCCAATCAACTATTTTGGAAAAGATTTCAGTTCCAATTATCATTGCGGTATTATAATTACTGTTTTTCATAATAGATTCTGCTGCAAATAGTGAATAAACAAAACCGGAACAGGCAGCGGATAAATCGAAACAAGCAGCATTTTTTAAACCTAATTTATGTTGTGTAATACAAGCAGTTGAAGGCATAAAATGATCCGGGGATAAAGTTGCAATAATTAATAAATCGATTTCTTTTGGATTTGTATTCGTATTTTTTAAAGCTTTTAATCCAGCTTTTGAAGCTAAATCTGATGCTGCTTCTTCTTCATTTGCAATTCGCCGTTCATTTATACCGGTTCTGGTTCTTATCCATTCATCTGTAGTATCTACTATTCTTTCTAAATCGAAATTTGTCAGGACTTTTTCAGGGACATAAAAACCTGTTCCTACTATTCCTATATTATTAGAATTTTCTATATTCATTATCACTACTCCATTTTTCGACTAATATCGTTTTTAGTTCGGTTATTTAATAAAAATAAATCATCTTTGCACGATACCATTAAAAAGTATTTCCATAAGTTTATCGACATTGGTTTCAATTTCTCTGAAAGTAATATTTATCGACCACGGATATTCCAAACCTTTTAAAGCGGAAGCAATTGCAAAGGATGTTAATTCTATATCGTTGATATCAAAAATTCCTTTATCTTCTCCTTCCTGCAAAATTTCCCGAATAGTATATAGTTCTTCTCTGCTGTTTTTTCCTCGTATTTTTTCGATGAAAGCGTAATTCTCCAAATACTCATCTTTAAGCGCACTGTTGATATTAACAAGCTCTTTGAGATATTCCATTTTCTTTAAAACGTAGATTTTCATTTTCTTTTGGGGAGTATCTTCATTGATAATTGCTTCCCTGATTTTTTCTTTCAGGAATCTGTTTTCTTGCTCGACTACTTCTTTAAATATATCTTCTTTACTTCTGAAATAATGATATAAAGAAGCTTTTCCCATTCGCGCCGCTTTAGCAATTTCATCGACAGTTGTTTTCAACAAACCATATCTGGAAAAAATTTTTTGTGCAACCTGCGTAATGATTATCTTTTTTTCATCAGCTTTCAATTTTCCTCCAATTCCCGAACAATTATGTTCTATGGTCGAAAAAAATATATAGATTTATTTTGGCAATATTTTTTTCCGATCGTTCAAATGAATGTTGTTTTTTTTTGTAAAATACTTATTTCTCTGTTTTAAATTCCCAGTGAATCTGCTCGTGTGTTTTGAATGTATAAACCCTCAGAAAGTTCAACATCCGGGAAATGGGATAGCCATTCTCGATAAAGAAATAATCGAACTTTTCCAATCGCTTTTCAATTCTCTTATCTTCCAGCAGACTTGAATCCACAAAGAGAACATAACCTGCAGTATCCAGAGTATCTACCGCTGCACCATCATACATCAGGAAATGCACCTTGTTATGATGATAAATAGCTGACGAATCTCTAACTGCCGAAAAATATTTTTTATTCTCTTCCGAAGAAAAAACAATAACCGGTTTATTGGGATGAAAAGCTTCTACAATACGCCCCGGTCGATCTTCCAGCTTTTTATGTTCAGAAGTGTGAACCAATCCTTTCACTCCACTGAACGTGAACCATACAGCAATAAAAATCGAAGCGAACTGAGCAATTAACTTCATTTTATTAATCTTGGAAAGCTGACCTATAAAGGCAAGCGGCATCAGGAAAACTGAAGTACCAAAGAAGAAGCCTAAAAACAGCATCATCCCGCTAAAAGCACCACCCAGGTTAACTGCCTTGGAAAGAGCAATAAGAAAAGGCGGACAGAAACTAACGCCCGTAAGAACTCCCAAAAGAAATGCACTTTTTGTAAAACGGGTCATCCTGGGAATGTGACATTTTTTTTCTTTTTTCCTGGTTCGTACTGTCGAAAGAATTAGATAAGCAGACAACAGAATATAAGCAATAGAAGTAAATAATTTACGATCTATCGAACTAATTTGAGCGCCGGCATAACCAGCCACAGCTCCGAAAGCAAGATAAGAAAAGAATCTACCAACAGAAATTTCCACAACGGTTAAAAAGCCTTTGCTCAACTTCCTGTCTTCCGAAATAAGATACGGCAAATAGATTGGAGCACAGGTCATCAGGCATATCGTGCCTGTGGAAAGTCCCAGTATAAATCCTTCGATCAGTATTTGCAGCATATAGTTCCTTAGAAGATAAGAGTTGTACCCAGAGAGATAATATTCTGGGCAGGTTTATTGTTAAAATCGGTAAATTTGTTGTTTAGCCAGATAGATCTGAGCGGGGTCATAAAATACTCGCATTTAGCAGAACAGGTGCCAAAAAGATCACCCGCATATTTAGCGCCGGCAGTTAGATAAATATCTTTGAACAGATATTGGCTCACTTCCCCAAATATCAGGTTTCCTTCATTTTCGGGATTATATTTAACTCCCGCCAGAATGAACGAATCCTTCATATTATGCATTAAATAGCTGTATTTTGCATGAACCCGCAGCATATTTGAAATGCGGAAAATTTGGGATTGATCTTCATCGTAACACGAACGATTTATATATGTTACAAAACCGGACAGTGAATTTCCGAAGCGTTTTGTATATCTGGCTTCCGTTAAAAAATAATGGTCTTTTTTATCATTGATACTATCAAAATTGTTATTGTAATAAACTACTTTAGTTTTTAAAGCATTAAAGAAGTCGAAGCGATTATCGAATTCCAAACCGATGCCAGGATTGGAATCATCAAATTCATCTAAACTATTCAAGTCATTTTTGTAATATCCGCTAATGAAAGTTTTCCAAATATCAGTTATTTTATAAGAAAGCTCTGCATAAGAATAGATATCATTATCCCAGGCAGATTCTGATTCATACAAATCATTCTCTTCAATGGTTAAATACTCATAATCAAGATTCCTGAGATTTCCATAAAGAGAGATATTAAAACGTCCATGATTTCCTTTGTAATGTAATGCCGTGTTATGAACCATCTGCTGTTGTGTGCTATGCTCAACACCGGGAATATTCAAGAATTTCGTAGCTGCAGGATTGTAGGTTCGATTGGCATATTGAATTTTGAGGTATTGTGACTCGTTCCGGTAATAAAGCTTGAACCTGGCATCGTTGAAGAAATATGAATTCTTGAATTCATGGCTCAGATCCGAGACAAAAAGATCATTCTCCACTGTAAATGTGATGTTTTTATAAAGATTGCCGCTGATCTCATGCTGCCAGTAAATTCCCGCTTTGGAAGCAGTGTCTATAGTTTCTGCTTGCGGAATGTCTCCGGTAATTATATCTATATCATGCTCTGCATTTGTAGTAAAATTCCTTAATGAAACCTGCATCCATTGAGTTAACCCAAATAGATGAAAGTGAGTAAAAAAGATAACCGGCAAGATCAATATGATTTTTTTCATTCTGCTGCCCATTTAATGAATTGCGTCCTTAGGGCAAATGGTAATGCACTTTCCGCATTGATTGCATTTTGTCTGATCGATCACTGCTTTGCCGTCCGGACCAAATTCGATAGCATCCATCGGGCAGATCTGGATACACTCTCCGCAGGAATTACAAGCATTTGCATCTATATTATATTCGGGATTGCTGAGCTTTTCACATCCAAGATAAAGCAGGATTCCCAGAAGTATCATATAGACAAGCCTTCTTTTCATTTATTCTTCCTGACTGCATTATAAGTGCAGGTTTTTATACATATTTCACAATCTATGCATGCATCAGCATCGATGACTGCTTTCCCGTCGATTATCCGGATCGCATCTACCGGACAAACTTTTACACAATCTCCACACCCCACACATAATTTTGATTCAACAAAAATGGTGTTTTTTGAGATTGCAAAAAGCGTGAGAGTCACGATTAATATTCCAGCAAACAAGATTAATTTCTTTTTCATTTTTTTCTCATTTTTTAGCCGCGAAGAACGCGAATAAACACTAAGTTTTTTTCTTTAATTCCCTGATTCTCTGTTCCAAAGCTTCTGGAATGTATAAATATCTCCAAGCTGGGGCTTGGAGACAAGATTTGTGTAGTGGATAAAATCATAAATTTCTCTTAAATCAATAAGCAACAACAACTCTAAAGATCAATCCATACGGACAGGTACAGATTCCGCAGGCATCGCAAACGTCGGGATCGATATATTTATAACCCGGTCCCTGGTGTATAGCGCCAATCGGGCAATCGTAAATACAGTGATTGCAATTCTGACAGGCTGCAGTATTGATCTGGTAGACAAGCTTTCCACCGGGAGAATTGGAAACTTCGTTCACATTATTATTATTATCATAAGCCTTTATGGCGAAATAATATATTGTAGCTGCCTCCAATCCAGTAACATTGCAATTTTGAATTGTACCGGCAGGTTCAGGATCCGGCGGATCGGCAAAGACCGTGGCATCATCCCAATTTGATTCATCGATAGGATCGAAGGCATAACGTATCTCATAGCTGGATGCAGTTCCCTCGTCCCCATCATCACCGGGAGCAGTCCAGCGTATCTTTATCGTGGAAAGATTTATTGCATAACCTTCGATAACTTCAAGGTTTGTTATAGTAGCTGGAGGAATGTTGTCTTCGAGAAGAGCAGCAGAAGGAATATTGGAAAGAGGAGAAACATTCTGATTTTCATCAAAGGCTTTGATCCCAAAATAGTAAGTTATCCCGAAACCCAGTTCTTCCGCTGTATAAAATTGCTGCGTTCCTGCCGGTTGTGGCAGAGGTGGATCTTCCAGAAGTTCTGCATTGCTCCAGTTCTCTTCTGTAATTTCTTCTGTCGATTTTCTTATCTCATACGAAAAAGCTGTTCCTTCGTTACCATCATCACCTGGAGCAGTCCAGGATAGATTTATTTCTAAATCAGTTGGAGCTGCCAGCAGATCATCAATGGCAGAAGGAGGAATTGTATCCGGGATTTCTGTTGTGGTTGCCTGTGTAATATTCGATATCAGAGAATTATTCTGAGCTTCATCCACAGCTTTGATTGCCGCAAAGTAATCGGTTTCAGACTCAAGACCGGTAATTATCAAAGCTTCAGAATTGCCGGAAGGCAGAGGATTCAGAGTCTGTTCATATTCGGGAATAGAATCCCAGTTCTGTTCGGTTATTTCTTCCGTATGGATCTTTACAATATAAAATTCGGCAGTTCCGTCCATTCCGTCATCACCAACCGCTGTCCAGTTCAAGGTAAATGAATTCATAGAAATTGAATTGATAGCAAGATCGGTTACAGCAGAAGGTGGTTCTTCATCGATGATCTCTCCCATAATAACAACAGTTTCAGAAGTTATCCCGGAAGAAAGTTCAACCTCATCGAAAGCCTGAATTTGAACTGTGATAGTATCGTTTTCCGGAAGATCATAAAGCATCCAGGTTTCCTGATTTCCGGCAGAGAGCGGAACCGGAATTTCAAAATCATTCTGAATGAACTGTCCATCCTGATCTTCCAGGATAAGTTCATATCGATAAGCTCTTCCGTAAGTGGAATCATCTCCGGTGGTTGTAAATTGTAAATTCAGTTTACCGATAGAATCGGAAATAGCAACTATCTGTCCGATGGAAGCAGGAGCAATTTTATCCGGCAAAGTGGTGAAAGCATCATCGGGACAGTTAAAAAGATTGATACAATCCATACACTGTGTACACATATCTGCATCGATGTAAACTCTCTGCGTGCGCTCATCTATCTTGATGGCACCCTCAGGACAACTGAAATCACTTATACATTCCAGGCAACCCGTGCAATCGGAATATTCCACGCGCATAAGTTTATTAAAGGAAGTAGTTTTATCCAGGCTGTCGGAACAACTGATATACATTCCAACCAGCATTACAGAAACAAATATGAAAACTACTCTCCATTTTATCTTCATATAAAACCTCATATACAATTTAAATATAATGCGAAAAACAAAATTAAACTTTTTCCGTCAAATTATTAATTAAACACTATCAAGAATAATATAATGCCATTTCGAGTCGTAAGGATCCGGCAGTTGCCGGAGACAACGACTCGAGGCAGCTTGAATACACACTTTATTTCGACTCGTAAATATAATGACGAGTCGAGGTAAAGTGGCATCATTGATCTTCATTTCTTTTGTACCGACAAAAGAAACGAAGCAAAGAAAAACTCTCGGCTAATATAAATTACTAAAATTGGTAAGCACCACTAAAAAATCTTAACTCGTCATTTTCTAAGTAGAATTTATAAAAGAAATTAGAAAACAACTCAAACAGAAGATTTTTCTTAACGCTTGTTTAATACCAATTTCTTAACGAAATTTATATTATGCCGGTTTTAAAAAAAATGAATACATTTCAAGTGATAATAATTTTGTATATCAAAACTTTACGAAACTTCAGTTAGAGAACATCTTTGAAAGTAAGTTTCGGAAAGTTACGATCATAAGAGTATCGACTCGAAACAGAAAGAAACTATTTGACACAAAATAAAGGTTTAGGAAAATCTTTTGAGTTGAATTTATCCAGAAGAATATGTTAATTTTGAAAAGAGTAAATTATGAAATATGTTTTAATTGCAATGCTGATAAGTTGTGCAACAATTGCTTATTCAGACACTCTCATAGTAGGTCCCGGTCAGCAATACGAAACAATACAAGCTGCCATTAATGCAGCTGAGGACTATGACTATATTCAAGTATGGCCATTAGATTTCGGAGAAGCCTATGATGCAATTGATTTTCTAAGTAAGACCCTTTATATTTACGGAATCGCAAATCCAGAGATAGATGGAGGGACTTCATCTATTGTTGTAAATATGAATTATGCGGAAGATGCAACTTTTACCGGTTTTATCGTAACAGGTTCTGCATCATCGATTGGAGTTAATTGTAAGAATGCATCATACCTGGAAGTTTGCTATAATATAATTGAGAATGTAAATGAAGGAATATATATTTCCGATTGTCCGACAATTGTTGTTCAGAATAATGAATTACGGGAAAATGTTACCGGATGTTTCATTTCCAACGAAAATGGTAACGACGAAACTGTGCATATAAATTCCAACAATATCTATGATAATGATATTGGCGTTTTCATAGATGATATATATCGTGTATCATTGCTTGCGAATAGCATTAATTTCAATGATACGGGGATTTCAATGTCGAATAACTACATTACCGCTTATATAATGAAAAGTACAATAAGTGATAATTCCAATGGAATAGTATTTGGAGCGTATTCCTACAATGAAATCTATGATTCAATTATCTGGCAAAACGATGTAACTTTTACTAACACACCTGCAAATTTGGATATCACATATTCTTGCATAGAAGATGGTTACACCGGTACAGGCAACATAAATAAAAACCCCAAATTCTGTATGGAAAGTTATTACACATATCATCTCCTTGAAGGCAGCCCATGTATAGATGCCGGAGACCCGAATGAAACAGATTTGGATGGAACACGCCTGGATATGGGATGCTATCCATCTACCACAGATATAAAACCACTAACCGGTAACCACTGGAACTGGGTCTCTTGCCCGAGATTAGAAAGAGAAGGTAACGATCCGGTTATTGCTTATCAATTACTGGAAGATATGATACCGTTCCCGGATGCGATGACTCTGATGTTTAATGATTCTGAGGTTTTAACTTATGTGGAAGGTTTATGGTCAAATTATGATTATCCATTGTATTCCGATAACGGATATAAACTCAATCCCGAGGAAGACGGTTATTACATACTTCCAGAGCCGGGAAGCCGCTTACCCGCCGATCATACCAAAACCGTTTATCCTGAACAAAATAACTGGATAGGATACTGGTTACCTAATACACAAAATTGGCAGAGTGCTCTCGGAAACCAATTAGAAGATATTACCGGTATTCGAGCTGAAAACTGGTGGGTTCGTAAGATCAATGGACAGTGGTTTGGTTTAGGTACTGTTCCACCAACTTTTGAATACGGAAAAGGTTATATCATTAATGTTGACGAGCAATTTGACCTTGAATGGTACAACATATCCATATCAGTACCTTATGAGAGGAATGAAACGGAATTCTTTGCTTATGAAGATAAACCGAATTATGAGATGATAGAAATAGAATCCATCGAAAATGGAGAAAATATTCAGGAAATTGGGATTTTTCAGGGTGATGTTTGTGTGGGAGCAAGTAAGGTGGAAGGTTATCCTGTCCAACTGATGGCATATACGGATGTAGTGAACAGAAGTGGTGAAATAAGTTTCGAATTAGTATCCGGCAGAGGGATAACTCAAAGAATCGATACTGTAATGAAATATAATTTTGAGACGGGACAATATGAATCTACTACATTGCATGCTTTTGAAAACCAATTTTCTTTGATCAAGCTGGAAGGAAACGAAGATAATCTTCAATCTTCAATTTTCAATATTCAATTATCAAACTATCCTAATCCGTTTAACCCGACAACGACGATTTCATTTGAATTAAACACCGAAAACACTGAAAACACCGAAATTGCAATTTATAATTTGAAGGGACAGAAGGTGAAGCAACTGGTTAACGGTCAGTTTCCAGCCGGTTTGCATACTGTCATCTGGGATGGAAGAGATGAAAACAACAATCCCGTTTCCAGCGGCATTTATCTGTATCGTCTGAAAACAGCAGATAAAGTCATAAGTAAGAAGATGATCCTCCTAAAATAATGGCGGACTTGTACGCCGTGGTGTATAAATCATGATGAAATAATGTGTGTTGCAGGTGACAATAGCCATTGTCACCTGCTTTATGTGAATTGGAAAAAGGTTACCAAGCCAGTCTACGTAAACTACGCCCCGACAGGCTGGGGCTTGGTAACCAGAATGGAACCAGAATGTAAATGGATACCCGATCCAGCCTTCGCAAAACTACGGCTTGGCAGGCGAGTCGGGTATGACAGACAAAGGTGGAAATTATGAAATTCAAATTAATATTCTTTTGTTCGTTATTGTTTGTTTTGTTTACCCCGTTAAATTATTTTTTATTTAACTGGGGTTCGTTGCTACATTCAACAACCTGGCATATAAAACAAGATGGCACCGGCAACTTTACCACTAT
>JAUVLE010000095.1 GCA_030595905.1 Candidatus Cloacimonadota bacterium
GTTTGTAATGATATAAAATTTATCTTCATGAGGAAGAATGAAATATTTGTGACCATTTTTCCGTGGTTCAATGAGTTTAAATTCACCATGTGGATCATCGGCATCCAGGAACCAGCGTTCGGTTGTGGTTTTACTTCCGCTTGCCATGATGATATATTTCCTGTTTTTGGTTTTTCTTATCCAGCACCAGAATTTCTCATCCTCTTCTGTAAAGATCAATTCATCTTCTTTTTCATCTGTTCCCAATATATGACAATAGAGCTTATGACTTCTACGGGTTTCATCCTCGAGGGTGTAGAAAATAGTTTTATTGTCATTTGCCCAGGTAACATCACCAATAGGAAAGATCGTATCTTCAAGATATTTTCCGGTTTCCAGGTCTTTGATAACTAAAGAATATCTTTCTGCTCCGGTTGTATCGAGTCCATAAGCAAGATAACGGTGATTTGTGCTGAGACATAAATCGTATATCGAATAATAATCATATCCCTTTGCCAGTTCATTTATGTTTAAGTAGATTTCTTCCTCTGCATCCAGGCTGCCTTTTTTCCGGCAATAAATGCTGTATTGTTTATCCTTTTCCCGGCGTGAATAGTAGTAATATTTATCCCTTTTCACAGGAACGCTCAGGTCTGTATCGCTCATTCTGCTTACGATTTCTTTGTACAATTTTTTCTGGAAACGTTTCGTACGTTTCATCTTCTGTTTTGTATATTTATTCTCTGCATTAATGTAGTCCAGCACTTCGGGATCGGTGCGGGTTTTATCTTTGAGCCAGGCATAATTATCGATCAGGGTAACTCCATGAATAAGCGTAGTATCCGGCAAAACCTTTGCAATGGGTGGAACGGGTTCTTTTGCGCAGGAACCGAGCATTACTGCAATGATCAACAGAATAAGGGTTCTTTTCAAATCTATCCTCCAAAATAATTTATTTTTCAAAACTCCATATTTCTTTTACCAGGAATAAGCCAATCCCAAAGTTATTTCACGCCCAAAACTAACATTGCCGGGATTTTTGGTGTAAAGGTTGTGTATATGTTCTGTTTCTTCATAGACATACCCGGTGATCGGATCAGAAATATCTGCATCATCATAGTATGGAGAGCCGGTTTTGATATAGGCAAATTCAATATTTTTTTTGTCGAACAAGTTTTTAATTGTGCAATATAATTTGATCTTTTTGCTATTTGAAAACCGGAAATTTTTGGTGATCTTCAGATGAGCAACATCTGAATAGGGTTTCCTGGCATTATTGGTTTCATAATTTGCATCACTGCGGTCTGTGTATGGAGTTCCGGAAGCGAAGTTATAAAGCAGGTTCAGGCTGAAATCATCAAGCGGAATTTTAACTCCTGTAAATGGAATAAAGAATTCTTCTCCTTTTCTTACTTCCAAGGCAATATTGAAACCTATACTGTGCCGTACATCCCAATCCAGCGGGAATTCCCTGAGGCACTGCATATCCTGATTCTCATAATCAAATATCCTGGCATCTGTTCCTTCCGCCCAACCCAGGGAATAGGAAAGCGATCCAACAATAAAATTAGAAAGCATTTTCTGAATATTAATATCTACTCCTTTGGCTGTTCCGTAATTCTCTGAAATATATTGATACCATTTGATCACCGGTTCTTCAGGATCATAGGTTTTATTGATACTGATGTAATTATAATTTTTTTTGTAATAGACGGTTATATCTGCCACGTAATCTTCATTGAATTGGTGCTGCAACCCGATTTCACCGGCAATAGTAACCTGCGGGTCAAGTTCAGGATTGGCAATAATGATATTGGTTACCGGATCTTCACCGGTGACTGCATCGAGCCAGGTTGCGTTTGCATACACATATTGCATTTGCGGAAGCTGATTCTGGTAATTGAAGGAAAAATGAAGTACATCTTTCATAGAGATAGCGTGAGACACACCCAGCCGCGGAGAAACCATGAATTGAAGACGTTTATCTTTGTCAAATTTTGCCCATTCATATTTATTTAAATCACTTAATATCTTGTATCTTTCTCCCAGATACCACATATCGAGCCGTAAACCGGCGTTCACCACCAATCCTTCCCATTCCATTTTATCCTGTAGATACCAGGCATATTGCCACGGATCCGCTTTGAAGCCATAAGTTTCACCCGATGCTGCCAGAGTAGCATCATATATATCATCCAGACCATAATAATAATAATAATATCCTGTGTGAGGAATATATACACTATCCTGAGCTATTGCATTATCTTTCAGATACCTATCATAACGATAGACATCGATGTTCCAGGGATTGGTATATCTGAATTTTTCAATGTGATGTTTGATCATTTCCAAACCGGTTTTCAAATCATGCACCGAAGTTACCTGCCAGTTAAAATCTGTTTTCACAGTATATGTCTCATTTTTATCATCAATATTTTCATTATAGATCAAACCCGGTATAACAAACTCTTCTATTGGAATATAATAAGATAGTGAGGGAATATCATATCTCCAATGTCCAAGAAAGATATTATCACCGCCATATCCATCTTGTGCCCAATAATCGATCCATTCACAGTTACCGGGAAGATGTTCGGCATAAAGATCGAAGCCATCGGGATTTTTTGTAAAGTAACCGTCCGGAGAAACTCCCCTGGGACCTTCTTTGGTTTTTTTTTGGTATAGACCCGCTTTGATATTGAGCAGCATATTCGGATTGATCAGGTTATCGTATGTTATCACAAATTGCTGCTGAGAATTCTCCTCTACTTTATAATGCTGCATGGCATAACGCCAGGCATGATCATACGGCTGCAAGGAATTGTCATCTCCTCTCATTGCGAATGTAAGCTTTTGTAAAGGCGAGATCTGGTATTTCAGTTTCAAGTTCATGTTATACAGATTATACAACCTGTCACCTGTATCGAAACCTATAATATTTTTTCTGTCTTTATAAGGAGTATAAAACTCATAATCATTCCAGATGATATCAAGGTAACGCAATTCTTCGATCACATTCACACCGAAATCATTTATAAATTCCGAATCATGCCAGCGACCACTGCAATTAAAGAAGAACGTCAATTTCTGTTTCATAAAAGGAAGAACAGGACCGGACAGCGCAAATTTAACCCTGTCGGAATTAAGATTTTGAGAAGATAATAAATGATCTGAATTCATTTCGATTTTACCGGAATAATTTTTTCCACCTTCTTTGGTGATAATATTAATAATTCCGGATTGAGCATTTCCGTATTCAGCCGGAAAGCCGCCGGTCATCACCTTCATTTCCCTGATGGCATCGACATCTATCGTTAAAGCAGCTTCTCCATCTACAATGTTGTTTACCGAAATGCCATCGATCATATAAACGACCTCATTTACTTTTCCGCCACGAATATGAAGTTTGCCGTCCGTAACGATGGCTCCCGCCTGAATGGCAATCAGGTCTTCTATGTCCTGAACAGCCACATCTTCGATAGTCGATTCCAATATCGTATTTCCGGAACTGGTTTTAAGCATGTCAACCATCTTGATCTTTGCTTCGGTGACTTGTAATCCTTCTATTTCAGCAGCCGATCTTGAAAGTACAATATTCAAAATTGTAGTTTCATCGGAAACGATCTTAACTGATTTGACAATATGTTTGGAAAATGAGATTTGAGTGCAGGTAATTTCAAAAAATCCGGGAGCAATATTTCGCAAGATGTATCTTCCGTTTTCATCTGCCTGAATGCCTATCTGAAGTTTTTCGATAAAGATATTTGCATAAGCAACAGGCTTCCTGTTTTCATCGGTGATCTTGCCGCTGAGTTTGCCTGTAGTTCCGGCAAAAAGCAGGTAACCTGCCAGCAAAAAAATAATTACAATTAATGCTCTTTTCATTTCTCATCCTGAATATTAATAGCCGTAGGTGAAACCTACGGTATTGAAAACAAAACCAACAACGACACTGAAGGTGTCGAATAATTATTCCGAGGTTCATTTTAGTTCAACCGGGTTAGTTTATGTTTTTTCATTAACCGTGAGTTTTACTCACGGTTATTTACATTCAATCCTTTCAGGATTTATATTATACTACCTTATTATTTTATTTTAATCTGTGCTGAAAGTACTGCATCGATCTTGGCATAAGATTCTTCCAGATGTGCTTTTGTAATGACGCTCAGGTCTGCTTTATACATTTCTTCTATCTGTTCAAGAATGTCCTTCAGGTTAGCCCTTGCAAGTGAGACAGCATCATTGGGAATTTTGCTTTCTTTTTTCAGGATAAGATCGGAAAGACAGTGAAGATGAATACGCTGTAACTCACGGCGATAGCTGTTTATATTTTTATTCCCGGCAAGTTCCGACCACACTGTTTTATTCATGGAGATGAACATTTCTGTCATGGTGAATTTTTCTTCTTCCGGTTTAAATTTAAGTTCGTTATCGTGCAACCTGGAAAGAACCAGCGGATCGTAGAGGTGAGCGAAAACAATGGATTGTAACCAACCGACAGTTGAATGGATCGGGTAGTCAGGACGCTTGATTGCCCAAATGCTTCGGGTGAATTTCCACATTTTTTCCGGGACAAGTTTATTGAGTAATTCCGGATCGAACGAAAATGCATCTTCTGCCAGAATATTCTTTGTAAGGAAATTCAATGCTCTGCGTTGTTCTTTTGCAGGAACCACTTCGTATGGCGGTCTGCCGTGCGGGTCTCCAATATGGTCTCGATGTGCGTATAATCCGCCGATATATTTAGAGACGTTATGAGCAGCGCTGTTGTATTCGCTAATGCTCTGGTTGAATACGGAAAGGAACTTTTTATATTGTTTTCCCTTTTTCTCGAAATTTTTGGGAATATCTTTCCACCATTTGCGAGCTAATTGAAGTCTGCTTTCATACGATGCGATAATATCTTTGCCGAGGTCGAACATATTACAGGAAGGATCTATTCCGCGGACGGACATTCCATAAGCATCTTCATCTGTTCCATAATCCAGTAGAGGTTGTGTGCATTTTTTGGTTATTTTTTTTAGTTCTTTTTCTTCTTTTTCGGGTTCAAATATAGAATAGGCATATTCCACGACCCAGTAATCCCACGTACCCAGTTGAGTCTGAAAATAATTTCCCTGTTTTCCGTTTATGGGAGCAAGGTTGAGCGGGTTGTAATCCATCACCGAGCCGCTGACACCATTCTTTTCCGTGAATTTCTTATCTTGAAGCTGCTCGAGAGTATAATAGGTGCTTGCCTTGAAATTATGCCTGAATCCAAGTGTGTGACCAACTTCATGAACTACAAGCGCAATTATTCCCTGTTCAACATATTTTTTCATCTCTTCTTTTGTATCGGGAAGAAATCCTCGATTTGAAAGCACATCCCATCCATAAGCCATTTGTCCTGCAAGTCCTTCGGCGAAAGCATCACCTTCGTAGAACCGGTTGATGTCTGCTTTCTCCCAGTTTGCTGATCTCAGTCCTTTTTCCCAGGCACCGGGCTCGATAAGCTCTCCGAATTCCCTGGAAAAGAAACGTATAAAATCGATGCTTATGCGAACATCCGCATCATAAAGTTGACCTGTGTAGGGGTTAGCATGCGAAGGTCCCACAGCATAGCCACCGCCTGGTTGAACTATCCAGCAGATCGTGTTATAGCGAGCATCTGCCGGGTCCCAGTCTGCGTCATCGGGCATTTCTTTTACTACGATCGCATCTATTATCCCGATCTTCTCGAAAGCATCATTCCAGATTAATATTCCTTTCCTTACTGCCGGTCTGAATTCCGGGGGAATCGTATTTTCCAGCCAGAAAACGATGGGTTCCTTTGCTTTGGAAACTTTTGCTTTCGGGTTTTCTTTCTCGATATGCCAGCGGTTTATATATCGAATGTAAGGTGATTCGTTCAGCAGGTCGGTGTAGTCCTGGAAAATGGTGGTGAAGCAACCGATCCTGTCATCTGCCAGCCGGGGTTTGTAATTTGTCTTCTGTATTTCCGAAAGGCTGTAATGATAATGGTGGATCATACTTCGTGAGTCGGGGAGAGTATAAATATTGCGCCATTTACTGCTTTTGAAATGAAGAATCACATCTATCTCCGTATTCAAAGGAAACGATTTTAATTTTCCGAAATAACTGTTATCCTTATCAAAGGAGTAATTCAATTTATAATGGTCTGTTATGCTTTCTACGTTTGTCATATCTTTCAGAAAGAGGTCGGATGCTTTTATCAATATTGCCCCTGTCTCTTCTTGAGGTTTACCAACTATGGAAGTAGATGCAACGATAGAATTTGAAAGGCATTTTTCGATAGCCTTGTGCATCGCTGTTCCTTCTGCCCGGAAATCCAGGTTTTTCTGGATGAGTTGGATTCTCTTATTGATCTTTTTAAAGAAGAAAGGGAAATTCCACAGCATCGAAGAAGCATCGAAAATGTAGGCATCACCGGACTGCCGTGTCATCGTGCAGAGGTATATCTTTTCAAACTGGTCGGGGTTTATCTGAAGATATACTGTTCCTTCTTCGTTATCCCTGTAAAGCGTGAAAAGTCCTTCGATCTTTTCCATGTCTTTCACCAGGTCATCGAATCCTTTCTGTGCCGTCAGGCTGTCTTCTTTCACTTCTTCCACAGCTTTTTTGATATCTTCGGGTGAGATATTACCTTCCAGATCGAGCCTGTCCACTGCAAATAAAAAAGATGCAGATACAAACAGGAAAAGTATTATCATTTTTTTCAATATATTACTCCTGATCATTTTCGATTTCCTTTAAAAGTTCTTTAGCGACTTCTTCATCTTCTTTGCTGACAAGGAATTCTGCGTTTCCAATTCCTGCTTTAGACGTGAACTGCAGGCGTCCACCAAAGAGACCCTGCATGTGTTCACCTTTCACGAAGTATCTGATCTTTGCATCATTTAGAATCGATTTAATGATAGCGGTCAGAGCCGGATTTGCTGATTCAAATACTTTTACGAATTCCACGGATTCTTCCGGTGGAAGTTCGGCAACCAACGGTATTTTACATTCCGGACAATTACTGATCCCTTCCACAAATTCGCATCTACATTTTGGACAGAACATAGTTTCTCCTTTTATTTTGGCTGTGATTTCATTGATTTTTCCAGTTTATATTTTTTATTTTTAAATAGATCAAGACAGGATTTCACAACTTTTGCATCATAAAGAATATCTTTATTCTGGTTAATTTCTCCCAGAGCTCTATTTAATGTGAATGCAGATCTATAAGGGCGATGAGAAGCCATTGCTTCTACAACGTCGGCAACAGCGATAACCCGGGCTTCAAGCATAATATTTTTTCCCGACAATCTGTTAGGATAGCCGGAACCGTCTAATCTTTCATGATGTTGAAGAATTATTTCTGCAACAGGCCAGGGGAAATTGATAGGTTTTAATATATCATAGCCGGTTTGTGGATGTGTCCGTATAAGTGTCATTTCCGCACTGGTCAACCTTCTGGGCATACTCAGGATTTCTGCCGGTACCGATATCTTTCCAAGATCGTGGATTACACCAACCATATAAAGTCCTTCGATGGTATGGTCCGATAGTCCCATATTTCTTGCGATAGCCTGTGCTAAATTGGCAACTCTTCTTTGGTGTCCGGCGGTATATGGGTCCCTTGTTTCGATGATTATTTCTGTTGTATGAATAATTCCTTCCAATGTTTTTTTCAATCTATTCATAGTCAGATGAAGTTCTTTATCTGACTTTTTATGTTCGGTGATATCTTCTCCTATCCCCAGGATACCGATAACGTTTCCTTTGTCATCAAAGCTGGGAGTAAGAGTCATTTTGCTCCAGAGTTGCCGTTCGTTCTTAGTTATCTGACGCAATTCACAAACAACTCCTTTTTTTGTTTTTACAATCTGTTTTCTGATGTGATTAGCCTTTTTGGCAGTATTTATTCCAGAGTAAATAATATCGATCTTATGCTTTCCTACGATTTCAGAAGATTTGTACCCGAAAATATTTTCAGCTCCGGAGTTCCAGTATAGAACATTCTGCTTAAGGTCTGTGGAAATAATGGAAATTGCGGAAGAACTTTCCAGGATGTTTCTGAGGAATTTATTAGTTTTTTCGAGTCTGGTCTTTGTTTCCCTGCATTGCTTTTTTAATTGTTCAAGTTCATTTGATCTATTTTTTTCCATACTTACTCCCTTCAATAATTTATTTTTATGGGTTCTGAAATTTTGCCTAATTATGCAGAACTCATTAATTTATTTTTGTAATAAAACCTTATTTCTTCCAGCATGTTTAGCTTTGTAAAGAACTTTATCTGCGGCTTTTAAAACTTTTTCCGGTTTTGCTATTTTTTTGCTATAAGAAGCAACACCGATACTTACCGTAACTTTTGCAGTTTTATGGTTGGAAGAAGAATTTTTTCCGCGATTTTCGGAATTGCTTCCTTTTCTTCCTTTTCCTCGAACGACAAATGGAGTGGATTCGATATTCATTCTGAATTCTTCTAAATATGGTTCGGCTTCATATGCATTTTTTCCGGGAAAGATAGCTGTGAATTCTTCTCCTCCAAAACGGTAGGTTTTTGCATTTCCAGAGATGTCTGCTAATTTTGCAGCAACCATTTTTAAAACCTGATCACCGGTTTTGTGTCCGTATGTGTCATTGAATTTTTTAAAATGGTCGATGTCTATCATTGCAATTGAATAGTTTTTTCCCAGATTTATCATGGTTTCGGAAAGGCTTCTTCTACCTGCAAGTCCCGTAAGTTCATCGATATAAGCCATCGAGAAGGATGCTTCGATAGTGGTGACGATGAGGATCAATCCGGCAGTGGAAAAATATATCATCATTGCAGGCTGAATAGATGATGAAGAAATCCCGATGAATGCAGATATAAGTGAACCTGCTGCTCCTGCCAGGTGAATATTTTTATTATTAACAAGATTGACCGTAAGGATTAACAGGGCAGTGAATAATGAAAGAATTGATATAAAAGGAATATTATCAAAGATCAGGTCATAATTAAAAATTTTAAAGAAAAATTTCGAATGAAGAAGAAGCTTGTGACCTACTTTCGGGAATTCTTTATTCAAGTCGAAGACAAACCTGGAATCGGGATTATCTGCGATGTAACAAAAGAACCAGATGATAATGATCTGAAAAATCATTATAAAAAAATATGCTGTTCCTGTTTTAGAATTGAACCTTCTTTTTTTTAGATTACTGAATAAAATAATATTCAGCGGCAGAATAAAAAGAACTATCTTTGGAATTGAGGAAAGATTGATATCAACGATATTAACAGCAAAATATGAAACTGCATAAGACAAAGAGATCAGTATTAACCCGATATTATTGGTGCGCAAACCCAGGATTGTGAGAATGGAAAATAGAATATAAGGAACCATCGGCAGGATTACAAGCAAGGCGCTGAATTCATTAATATCTTTTACGTTCTCTATCAGACTATCCCATTTCCAGATAAGCAGTGATGCACATATAATGAAAATAGCCGGCAGTACAAGAGCATATAATGAGCGTTTGGAAGAAATATTCAATTATCTTTCTCCTTGCTTAGATGATTACTCTAAGGGTTCTGCATAATTCATATTAAACCACTGAAGTGGTTAAGTGTGGGTTTTGGGTAGCATCTTTCCCACAGTTAATCCGGCAGCTGCCGGAAATGCCATAATACATACTGAATTAACCCACAACTCCTGCCCTGATGCATATCGGGGTCAGTTGTGGGAATAATCAAACCCAAATATGAAAATTTCAACCATTTTAATGGTTTCTGAAATTTTGCCTAATTATGCAGAACTCATAGATGATTACTCTTAAAAAAATTCTTCTAACAAAGAAAAAATAATTAATACTATCTTTGTCAAGACTGAAAAATTCAATCACGACTTTTCTTTATAACTTCCTTCTCTTTTTTCCGCAGTTTTGCAAATACAAGCTCATAAGAATCGTCTATCATTTTAAATATGATCTTATCCGGAATAGTGCCATCCAGGATGATACTATTCCAGTGTCTTTTGTTCATGTGGTAGCCGGCAAGAACAGACGGATACATCTGCCGTAACTGCTCTGCTGCAAATGGATCACATTTCAGGTTCATTCGCAGCGGTTGTTCATTCAAAGATATAAGGGCGAACATCTTGCTTCCAACCTTTATGACCATTGTCACTTCGTCGAAAGGAAAATCTTCCGTAACTCCTTTCTTCCGTGAACAATATCTTCTAAGAATTTCAAGGTCTATCATTTATTTTCACTTTTCTTTCAAAGTCAGAAAGGTATTTCTTCAAAACAAAATGAGCCAGAATACCGGAGATAACATAAGCTGTGGCAACACCAAAAAATAATCCTTTCAAGTCGAAGTATTTTGAACCAAAATAAGCAAGGGGAATATATAGCAAGAACATCTGGATGAACATGAGACCGGCAGCTTGCAGCGGTTTGTGAAGAACGTTAAGAGAGA
>JAUVLE010000130.1 GCA_030595905.1 Candidatus Cloacimonadota bacterium
ACATTGCGTACACGTGGACTCGCAAATCGGCAACCCTTGACTTTGATTTGCTCGTCTCTTATCATCTCACTAATCGCATCAGGATTTTGAGCAGACTCAAATCCAATGCTCATGGTGATCTGACGTGTCACGCCGGCATTAGCAGCAACTAAGGAGGAAAGATGAAACAAATTTTTACAGTTGTATTTATACTATTTTCTTCAATTTTGTTTTCACAAATAATTCTAAATTTAGATTATACAATTGAAAAAATTGATTCAAGTGACGAATTAACTAATTTTCAACTTATAGAAAATGATGATTTAATTGCAGGTTTTAATAACGAAAACATTTACCGAATAGTGAATTACGGCTGCGATGGAGATACATTGTATACATTTTCAGTAAATAAATTTGATAATGAAGATTTAGAGAAAATGAAAATATTCTCTTTTGACGGTAATAACTATTTAATCACTTGTTCAAATTTCGATTATTGGTCTGATCCAGAACTTCAAAATCGAATATTGATAAGAATATTTGAAATGGAGAATTTCACAGAGGTGGTTTCATTTAATTTTGATAATAATTGTTATGGTTGGTTAGATAATGATTACCCTACAGTAAATTTTATAGAAATTAATAACCAACAAGATAATGCCCAAATTTTTGTTGGATATAATGAGGGTTGGTGTGAAGGATATGCTGTTGATCCTTGGTGTTATGAAAAATCTTACATAGCAAAGTTCAACTTCTCTCAAAGCGAAATACAATTACTGGAAATTTTACCAAATGTAGGTTTAGAATTGCAGTTAATTGAAAGCAATAACAATTTTATATCATTGGGTTTTGTACACGATTTTGGAGGTTTGGAAGCTCCTTACAGTTATTGGGATTACTATATAAAGGTTTTTGATAATCTAACACCTGCAAGTATTGAAACAATTTCTAATATTGATTATTACAAACGTGATTTCACAATTCTGACAGACGGCTTTTATAATTCAAATTCTATGGGACATTTAATTTATATAAGACCTGAAGAACCAATTGCTGATTTAATAAATTATTCGATTGATCTTTCAGAAGTATTGTGGGAAAGAGAAGAAGCAGAAAGTGGAATGAATAAAATTACAGCTTCAACAGAAATATCGACAAATGAAGGTAACCATTTCCTTCTATATTTTAGATATCATTTATACAAATTAATTGATCGTATTTCAGGAAACACTATTTTAAATGATGAAATTTTATTTCCAATCAATAAAATATTAAGAAAGTCAAATGATGAATTGCTTTTTGTATCATTTATACAAGATATTTTTAATGTCTATTCTCTCGATGGAGAAATTCAGGTTTCAGCTGATAATAATCAACTATCAATAACAAATATCGAAATGTCGAACTATCCAAATCCGTTCAATCCATCGACAACGATTTCTTTCTCAATTCAAAATAACTCCAAAATTGAACTCTCAATCTTCAATATTAAAGGCCAAAGAATTAAGACTTTAACTCAAAATGTTCTTACAAAAGGTTCCCATTCACTAATCTGGGATGGTGATGATGAATCGGGAAAATCAGTTAGCTCAGGAATTTATTTTTACAAACTGAATGTGAATGGTAAAAATGAAGCAGTAAAAAAATGTTTGCTATTGAAATGAATAAGATGCTGCTAACACACAGCTTCACGCCCGAAAATAAGGGCGTGGCAGCTGCCAACCATTACAGGCATTTGTTTAAAATAGTAAGAGATTAAAGAAAAGAGGAAAGTATAAAATGAATAGTAAAGAAATTATGAATATTATCATAAAAATATCTGAAACCATTAAATACAAAGATTCAATGCTTAACGAAAGACATTTACATCATATGTTTACCTCACTTCTACAAAAAAAACAGGATCTTTTGAACTTAACATCTTTAACATTAGAAGATACAATTTTACACCCAGAGTGGCCAACATACAAAAAACAATCAAAAATTGATTGTGGTAGATATAAAAAGGAAAACAATAAATATATACTTCACGAATTGGGAACAGCTGGTTTTATTGATTTTGCTTTTGGTGATTACAATAAACCAGATATCGGTGTAGAATTCACATTAAAATATAGTTGGTCAAAAGAAGAAATCACTTATGACTTTATAAAATTATTGGATAAAGATAATAATTTTCATACATCAATATCGTATAATATAATTTTTAGAAAAAATCAATTAGTTAAAAACAAAAGATTATTAAATTTTGAAAAAGCAATGAATGATGCTTATTTAGAAGCAAAGAAAAGACTCAATAAAAATATTTGTAACGATAATCGAAATATCTTCTTTATCATATCTGAAATTGATAAAACAAATGAAAGACGTCATTGGCATTATTCAAAACAAAATAGAAAATTTGTTAATGGATTGCCAATAATAAATCTTAAAAATAAATTATATTTATAGGGGTTTAAAATGAGAAAATTAATTTTATTTATATCTTATTTAGTCATTTCCAATCAATTGCTTCATTCAGACTGGGAACAAGTTAATGCTCCTCAAATAGGAAGAGTAAAAGATGTTATAGTTGATAATAGTGATAGCAATATTATTTATGCTGTTACCCATAACAAAATTTATAAAACAGTAAATAGTGGAGATAATTGGTTTATCATTTTAGAAAATGATAATGCGGGTGAGATATTTGCTCTTGCACCAAGTAACCAAGACATATTATATACAAAAGAATGGAAAAGTATTGATGGTGGTGAAAGTTGGATATCAATTTCTCCAATTCCTAACTTTTATTGGCATTATGGAAATAAAATTGCAATTTCTCCGATTAATCCAGACATTGTTTTTGCTGGTGATTTAGTTAATGTTTATCAAACAGTGGATGGTGCCCAAAACTGGAGTATTGTTGGTCCAAATATTGAAGCTAACAAAGTTGTATATTGGAATAATTCTACTGAAATTCTGTTTGCTCTTGGTAATTATACTTTGTACAAATCAATTGATAGTGGCTATACGTGGGATGTTGTTTATGATAATTATTCAATATTTTATGGGTTAGAAATTAACAACGAGATTCTTTATTCAACACATATCAGTGCTTATCCATTTGCATCTGGTGAATACATAGTACAATCAAGCGATGGTGGATTAACTTGGTCAGAGCTTTCATTAAATTCTTCTAATTACGACATAAATGGCATTTTTGATTTTAAAATAACTAATAATAGTATTTATGCAACTACTGATAAAGGACTATATCATTCGAATGACAACGGAAATAACTGGTCTCTAATTTCTTCAGATTATGATTATTTACTTTCTTTTGATATAGAATCAAATATTCTCGTTTTAGGTAGCAATTCAAATGGTGTTTCTTTATCATCCGATTATGGACAGAATTGGGCTAATATTGGAGTTGAACCATTATCATCTACATCATCAAAAATAATTTCTTCTGATATTTTCACAACAATATGTATTGGTGATTATTCAAATTTATTCATATTCGATGAAAATTCGCAATATTGGAGAACGATAATGCCACCTTCTGGCTTAGGTTCTTATAACGGAATGGCGGTTTCATTTTCTCCTCAAGATGCTTCTAAAATATATTGTGGTCATAGTAACAAATTATTTTTTAGTGAAGACAATGGAGACACTTGGATTTTCATTTCAGAAATGCCAGATAATTTAAGCAAAAAGAAGATTTCAATTTCTACCGATGAGGATAAACTATTTTTAGGTGGTTATTCGTTAATAATAAGATCTCTTAATGCTGGAACAAGTTGGGCAACAAAATCTATACCTGGTTCATATTTAAATGATTTTCATTATTCTGATAATAATATTTTGTATATATTAGATAATACAGGATACTACTATTCCAATGATAATGGAAATATTTGGAATAATTTGGATAATAATTTACCATCAAATGGTACAATTACATCAAATGAAATATTCTATCACTACAATAACAATGACATATTATATTGTTTAATTTCAGATGGTATGAATGGTCAAAAAATCTTTAAGAAAGAGGAAAATAATTATGATTGGGAATTAATATATACAGGCCAAACAATGATTTCTCCCCTAATAATGGGTAAAATCGTAACAGATCCTAATAACAATGTTTTATATGCATCAGGTTGGGATTACGACACAAATAATCAAATTGAGTATTGGTTGTTTCGCTCATTAGATAATGGTTCATCGTGGGAAAAATGTTCTGACAATTTTAATTTTTATAGCAATCCAAATTATGCATTTTCAGTTTATGCTCCTTACAAAATGTGGTATATTTGTGAAGATAGTAATTTTTGGTTAGGGGATGTTCAGAATATGACTGGAACTGGCATAAATTCTACGTTAATCACTTTAGAAACAGGAATTTCGAACTTTCCAAATCCATTTAATCCATCTACTACAATATCATTCTCAATTCATAAAAAGAGCAATGTTGAACTTTCAATATTTAATATAAAAGGACAAAAAATTAAAACAGTAATTAATGAATCTTTGGATATTGGTGGTTATTCAGTATCTTGGAATGGTGTTGATGATTTGGGAAAAACGGTTGGATCAGGTGTATATCTGTATCAAATAAAAATTCCATCAAAGATTTTAACAAGGAAAATGATGCTATTAAAATAAGAAAATGCCTGTAACAAACAGCTCCACAGCCAAGCAGAAAGAGAAGCAAGAAGAGCGTGGCAGCTGCCAAACATTAGTGGACATACGTATAATCAAAAATTAGTTTAGATTGAAATTTGTTTTGACAAGAATTGTAAGGAAAGGGAGAAAAATCAAAAAAAAAGGAGGAGTATTATGTTTAAGAAAATGATGTTATTGGGACTGCTGGTAATGATATTTGCAAGTAGTTTGTTAGCAAATGGAATGTCAGAAAGTGAGAGATTGGAAATAATTGAGGAAAACAAATGTTATGTGGGAATTCCTGCTCTCAATAAAGATAGTGGTCTTTCTCATTCAATTGAGACAAAAATCCAACAGAATCAGAAGCTACCGAATAGTTTAATTCAAACTCTATATCATATAGTTATTAGAGATAAAGAAATTGATATAAGAGAACTGAATATGGTAATTAAGTTTTTACAATATGGTGATAACGATGCGAAAAAAACAGCAATTGAAATTTTACCAAGATCAATTGAAAAGAATTTCTCCGTAATAAATGATAAGGATTACAATTATTTCTATAATTTGATAAAACCTCTCGTTAATAGCCAATATCCAGCATTAATTGCAGAAAGTTGTATTTCATTATACAAAATAAGTTCTATATTTGAGCATACTTTTGATGATTCTTTATTATTGAAATTGGAATATTATGCTCGTGGAACAGATTCTGAAAACTGGAGATTAAATTATAATCCTAATTCAATCTCACTTCAAAGAGTGTGCAAAGAAAAGGGTTATAATAATGAAATTTATGCTAAAGAAAGAGCAATTATATTAATTAGAAGAAATGTAATTAGGCATTTATTTCTAATAAGCAGAGACAGAACAAATACAATATTATTAGAAATTATTAATATTGAAAATGAACCTAAATATCAGGAAGATATTTTCAAGATAAAGGAAATGATACAGAAACTATTTGAACATAGAGAAAGAGGATTGGATGATTATAATTTTAAATCAAACAGAGACCCAAATTGGAATGGAGCATTATCCGCTGCTTATTGTGAACAATGGGCTGAAAGCTATAACACAGCACAATATCCACATATATATCCTGAAGATTGTGCAAATTTCGGTTCTCAATGCTTAATTGCTGGAGGATTAGATTTAAGCGATTATAATGGTTCTCAATATTTAGATGGATATGGTTGTATAGCTTCTGCACCAAATCTTCATACATATTTATCATCGAGATCAGATGTCAGATCAGAAGTTTTAAATATTTGGTCTCATCAAAGTTGGAATCCTAACGAACATATTCCTGACTGGTTTACAACCGGTGATATTGCAATTTTGGGTATTTATAATATATCACCGGCTATTCATACAATCATTAATCACGAAGGAAGTGGTTCATCAGCAAGATTTGGTGCTCATACCACCGGAGTTAAAGATTCGCTCTTATCACACTGGATAAAACCACCTTATCGCGGAATACGTTATGATTTTGATTATGTAACTTTTTTTCATATTTCAGATAGCCTTTATGCAGGAACGCAAATCCCCGGTGGATATATAAACGGAACTTGGATTGAGGAAAACAGCCCATATTACATAAACGGAGATATTACAATTCAATCAGGCAATCTATTAACTATAGAAGAAGGAACCTATATTGAATTTACAGGAAACTATAACTTGGATGTTTATGGTCAATTGATTTCTATGGGCATAGAAGGTGAACACGTTACATTTACTGCTCAAAATACAATAACCGGATGGGACGGAATCAATTTCTACCAAAACAATACATCTGGTATTAATTCTGAATTTCACTACACAACTTTTGAATATGGCAGAGCAACCGGCGGTTATCCAGTTTTTTTTGGAGGTGCAGTTTATTGTGATGATTCCTCACCAATATTTGAAGATTGCCTTTTTCAGCACAATACCGCTGATGGCGGTGGTGGAGCAATGTGTCTTTATAATTGGTCATCACCGACTATACGAAGAACAAGATTCGTAAATAATAGTGCCGGAGACGGCGGTGCAATCTATATTTGGAATCCAGAATATTGTTCAAGTTTTCCCCTTTTTGAAGAATCGATCTTTGAAAACAACACAGCTTCCAATTCAGGTGGAGCAATACATTGTTATCAAAGAGTCTATCCCGTTTTTATAAATTGTACTTTCACCCAAAATACTGCTTTTACAAGAAATGGTGGTGGTGCTCTTTATTGCTATGATACTTGCAATGTGAATTTCTTCAATACAATAATGTGGCAAGATACATCTCCTGAATTAAATATTGATTATAATTGTTCGATCGAGGTTCACGATTGTGATTTAACAGAAGGTGAAGATTCCTATATTTTGGGAACATATAGCTGGATCACATTTGCGGGAAATATTTTAGCAAGTGATCCTCAATTTGTTGATGGTGCAAATGGAAACTTCAATTTATTATGGTCCTCTCCCTGTATTGACAAAGGTTCAGTTACAAGATTTAGAGATGAAAATAGAAGTTATCAAAGAAATCGTGATAATGATAGCACATTACCTGATATTGGTGCGAGATACTATTATCAACCAGACTACATAAACCAGCCAACTAATTTGACGGTTTCAACAGAAAATGATTCCTTATATTTAAATTGGGTTCACGGTGATGGTGCTATTTTCTACAAAATATACGAAAGTCTCAATCCTTACAATAGTTTTTCAATAATCGATTCTGTCTTTGGCGAAACTGAATATTCAAAACCAATATCTAATAATAAAAATTTCTATAAAATAACAGGTGCGAATAATCGTCCCTAAGTGAATAATTCAGCTCTAATTAAAATTCAGCATCAAATAATAATTCTTGAGAAAGGATATAAACGTCCACTAACAAAAGTGTCAGTGCTCAAATTGAAAGAGAAGCAAGAAGAGCACCGCACACTCCAAACATTACACACAAAATAATAGAATAAAAGGAGTAGAACGTGATTGAAATAATTAAAAATAATTATGAGTGGATTTTTAGCGGAATTGGTCTTGTTATTATAGGAACGCTTATTAAGTTTTTCAAAAAAAAACGTAAACCTGTTATTAAAGAAAATACTGCTAATGAAAATTCAAACAAACAAACGCAAACAACAATTGTTAGCGTTAATTCAAATGATAATCCAAAAACGAAAGATCATAAACATACTCCTCAAGAATTAAAAAATAAGACGCATATCTTATTTATTGACGATGATGAACGTTTTAAAGTTGTTAACATTTTGAAAGATGGTGGTTGGTTACACACTTCAAGAGTATCTGATATTGTTAATTTAGATGACGGTTTAGTTCAATCCACACACATATTTTTTGTTGATATAATTGGAGTAGGGAAAAAATTAGAATTCCGTAGTGAAGGTTTAGGACTTGCAGAAACTATTAAAGATAAGTACCCAGAAAAAAAAGTAGTAATATACTCAGCTCAATCAGAGGGTGAGCGATTTCATAGCGCATTTAGAAAAGCTGATGATTTCCTT
>JAUVLE010000172.1 GCA_030595905.1 Candidatus Cloacimonadota bacterium
ATCGATAACAGAATTCACTTCAAAAGTTCCCAGAATTTCGCCGTTTATATCCACACAATCAACTTTATCACCTGCTTCGATCTTGTGGTTAGAGACTTCGTATGGCAAGGTTACTATCGGGAATTCCGCATCTTTTCGGAAATCCACCAGGGTAATAGCCAGTCCGGGGCAGATAGCCACGCACCTTGCACAGCCGGTACATTTTCCATTATAATACGGAATACCCAAAACGGGATCACCTTTTATAAAAATGGAATTGGTGGGACAGACGGTGATGCACGGATTGCAGGGAATTTCCTGAATGCAATGGATGACAGGCATCACACCTTCTTCCTTTTCAGGAACTTTTGTTGTGCTTATCTTTCCCGGTTCCGATTTCAATATCTCTGCTTTTTCATACCAGCTTTGTGGTATTTCACCAACTTCTGCTCCCATCTCTTTTGCTATCTTCAGTCCGGCTATTTTTCCATTGAACATTGCAGAAGACGCCTCTGCGATCTCGTTCGCATCTCCTGCAGAATACACCTTTATTCCGGCAGTTCCTGCTTCTTCGGCAAATTCACTCACCGGTTCCAAACCAACTGCTATCAATATTGTATCGCATTCAAAGGTCTTTTCCGTTCCTTCTACAGGCTGGAACGTATCATTCACCTGAACTATCGTAACCGATTCCACCGATTCTTTTCCACTTGCTCTTAGAATCGTGTGTGAAGTATAGATGGGAACTCCAAGTCGTTTCAATTTGTCTTCGTGAACTTTGTATCCGCCGCATTTGGGAAGTGCTTCCACCAGACCCACCACATCGATCCCTGCCTGAAGAGCGTGATATCCGGCGATCAAACCCACATTTCCCCCACCTACAATGAAAAGTCTTTCAGCAGGTTTCACAAGGTCACGATTGGCAAGCGTCTGAAATGCCCCCGCACCATAAATTCCTGCAAGTGTGTTTCCTTTGAATCTTAAAAATTTTTCCCGAGCACCTGCTGCATTTAAAATAAGTTTGGGAATAATTAGCTTATAAACGCCGTCTTTAATTATCCCTACTTTTTTATCTTTAAAAACATAAAGAGCAATGCTGTTCGTCCAAACTTCAATATTATTATCTTCCTCGATCTTTTTTGCCAGCATTTTTCCAATATCATTTCCCCGCGTTCCCGCATAAGAATCTTCTACCGAACCGAAGAATTTGTGTGTCTGCAATACTAATTTTCCACCCAGTTCGTTTTTGTCATCTATCAATAATGTTCCGATCTTATTTTTGCCAAGCTGTATCGCTGCCGAAAGACCTGCAGGTCCTCCACCGATTATCAGCACATCTATTTCAATTTCTTCTATACCTGCTATATGGGGCTGCCCGGCAACATCAGGAAGAGCAGGAAGTCCTTCCACGCTTTTTACCTGCATATTCGGTGTTACTTCTGTCATACAAGATTTCACAGGCACACCATCTGCGATAACGGCACATTTGGCACACTGTCCGTTCGCACAGAACATTCCCTGGGCACTGCCGTCTTTGGGATGATGACCGAAGATCTTAATTCCATTGGCAAAAAGTGCAGAAGATATAACTTCGCCTTCTCTTGCTTTCAGAGGTTTTCCATTCCAGTAAAAGGATATTTCTTTACGCTCGGGAATTGGTAATATCGGATGTTCTCTGATGCGGTTATCGTCCATCTGCAACTCCATTTTTATTATAAATTCAACTTCTTAAAATTTTTCATTGGCAGGTATGTCAAGAAAAAGGTTTTCTTCCGGCGTCTCCTGAAAAAATTTCAAAATCATTGATTACACTCTGGTTATCAAGCCCTTTAGCTTATGTCACGATATATAAGGATCGTTTCATCTGGTAAGTTTGAAAACATTAACCTCACTCTTTCAACTGACCGCTAAATGCTAAATGCTAATTGCTTATTGCTGACTGCTAATTGCTGACTGCTAACTGCTGACTGCTAACTGCTGACTGTTAAAAATATTTTCTTTGACATAAATAATCCAAATAAACAGTTTCGTTTGTGAGTTCAACAAGACATTAAGAAAATGGGTTATTAAGGTGATAAGAATTGAAGAAGGAAATCTATTGTGAGATAATCATTTGATTGGAGTTGTCACATTATGAAATAATTGGCGTGGCATGAGAATGTTGTTACAGGCAATTAAAAATAGTGATTTAGTTAAGCAGTGGATTTCTTTTATTTGATATAAAGTTACTTCTCAAAGTTATGTTAAGAAGTCTGAAAAATGAATATGAGAGGATTGAGTAATGAAAAGTAAAAAGATAAATGTTCAAGATACAGAAATCACTATAACTTCAATAAATAATGAAGATTATATTTCGCTAACTGATATGTTAAAAGCTAAAGATGGTGACTTTTTTATTTCTGACTGGCTTAGAAATAGAAATACTGTTGAATTTCTTGGTATTTGGGAGCGTATTTATAATCCAACTTTTAATTATGGCGAATATGCCACAATTAGAAATCAGGCAGGATTGAACAGTTACAAAATCAGCGTAAAAGAATGGACTGCTAAAACGAATGCGATTGGTTTAAAAGCAAAAGCTGGGCGATATGGTGGAACTTATGCTCATAAAGATATAGCTTTTGAATTTGGTATGTGGATTAGTCCAGAATTCAAGATATATCTAATCAAAGAATTTCAACGTTTGAAAGAACAAGAGCAAAAATTACTCGGTTGGGATATTAAACGTAATCTAACTAAGATTAATTACAGGATTCATACAGATGCAATAAAAGAAAATCTAATTCCAAAAGAACTCACAGCAAAGCAAATGAGTATAATTTATTCAACTGAAGCTGATATTTTAAATATGGCTCTTTTCGGTCAAACCGCAAAACAATGGAGAGATGAAAATCCAAATAAAAAAGGAAATATTAGAGATTATGCTAATATTTCTCAATTGATATGCCTTTCTAATCTTGAAAATTTGAATGCACATTTTATCTGCGAATCAATTGATCAAAGTGAAAGACTTAAGAAATTAAATCTAATTGCAATTTATCAAATGAGACTTTTGGTATTAGATAAAAATGTTGAAAAGCTTAAAATACAATCGAATACTGAAAAGTAATTATTGGTTTTATTGTGTGAATGAGCCTGTAACACGGCTGCCTACTATTGAATTCGTTGATTTCTTATCAGTTTTTGGAAATGATTATTATAACCAACCGAATTAATTATTTTTTCGGAGATGAGTAATTAATATATTTTCTTTGACAGAAATAATTAAAGAAAGCAAGTTCGGTTTGTGAGTTAAACAAGGCAAAATAAAATGGGTTATTTGGATAATGGTAAGTTGAAAAGAGAAATAATTGGAATTACAGTATAGATTGTTGACATAAAATTGATAATTGAAATTATTGAAAAAGATTGGAGAAGATAAGTGGAACTTAAAATTAAAAAAGGTGAACTTCCGAGTCATTTTGCAGATCGAATGGGATATGCTTATACTTCCAATATTAATAAAGATAGAAAGAAAGAAAATGGTCAATATTTTACTCCAAATAAAATTGCTGATTATATGAGTTCATTATCAACCAAAACAAATCAAAACATGTTAAATATTTTAGATCCCGGTTGCGGTACTGGAACTTTGAGTTGTTCTTTAATAGAATATCTAATTGAAAATAACAAATCATTAATAGAAATAAATTTAACCTGTTACGAAATTGATGAGGACTTAATCCTATATACAAAACAGGTTTTAAATTATCTCATAAAGTGGATTAAAAACCACAATCCTAATATTAAATTCAATTACAAAATTAAAAATGTTGATTTTGTGTTGAACAATCAATTTGCATTTAATGAAAGATCTCTATTTTCAATAGATGAAAACAATGAAAAATTCGATATTATTATTTCTAATCCTCCATATTTTAAAATTTCTAAATCTGATGAAAGAGCCATAATTGCAGCTTCTATTGTTTACGGACAACCAAATATTTACTCCATATTTATGATGCTTTCTGCCTTGCTTCTTTCAAAAAATGGAGAAATGATATTTATCGTTCCAAGAAGTTTTGCTTCCGGTCCTTATTTTCGACTTTTCCGAAAACAATTCTTCAATACTACTCTCCTTAAATATATTCATATCTTCAATTCAAGAAAAAGGGCATTTAAAAGAGATAATATCTTACAAGAGAACATCATTATTAAAACTGTAAATAATGGGAAATCCCCAAATGATAAAGTTACAATCTCTACTTCTGAAAGCATTGAAGATTTGGAAGATGCAACAATATCACAATATCCATTAGAAGAAATAATCGATATGGAAAGTAAACAAAAAATTCTTTATATTCCTTTAAATTTAAAAGATGAAGAAATAATTAAAATATTTCAAAAATGGAAAAATAATTTTGAGAAGAATTTTATTAAAATCTCAACCGGACCCGTTGTAGCATTTAGAAAAAAAGACTATCTTGTTGATAATATAGATTCATCTAATAAAAATTTTAGCCCTTTGTTATGGTTAACAAATACTAAACCAATGAGATTGGTGTTCCCTGGAAGTAGAAAAAAAAAACAATATATCGAAGATTGTTCAACGACCCAAAATGTACTCGTTGAAAATAGAAATTATGTTTTATTAAGGCGGTTCAGTACAAAGGATGACAAAAGCAGACTAATTGCTACACCTTATTTTGCGGAAAGTTTTAACCAATCAAAAATTGGGATTGAGAATCATTTGAATTACATCTATAAATATAAAGGAGAATTAAGTAAATATGAAGTAATGGGATTAGCTGCACTATTTAATAGCTCACTTTTCGATTCGTATTTCAGAACATTTAATGGAAATACACAAGTAAGTGCAACAGAACTTAAGGAAATTCCATTGCCTTCAATGTCAAAAATAGAATCTATGGGTGTTGAACTTTTAGAATCAAATGAGTTATCACAAAACAATATCGATTCGATAATTAATGAAAAAATATTAGCTTAAGGAATAATTATGAGTAAAATTAATGATGCAAAGAAAATTCTCTCCGATTTAGGTTTACCCATTAAACAGCAAAATGACAGAAGTGCCGGAACTCTTTTAGCTCTTCTTGATGTGAAAAAAAGAACATCATGGGCAAAAGCAAATAATCCGATAATCGGGATTCATTCAATTATCAAATTTCTAAATTCAAATTATAATATTAATTATGCTGAAAATACAAGAGAAAGCATTCGTAAACTAACAATTCATCAATTTGAACAAGCTGGTTTAATTGAGCGTAATAGAGATAATCCTTCAAGACCGATAAATAGTGGAAAAACTGTTTATAGCATAACTCCTGAATTATTAGATGTTATTAAGAGTTATAAAACAAGAGAATGGAAAGATAAATTAAATAATTTTATTTCAGTAAGAGAAAAATTGATTGAAAAATATAATCGAAAACGGGAATTGCAAAAGATACCTTTAATAATTAATGGAAAAGAATTATTTTTATCAGCAGGAAAACATAATGAAGTCCAGGCTGCTGTGGTGAAAGAATTCGCTGAACGATTTGCAAAAGGTTCTGAATTATTATATATTGGTGACACTCAAAAAAAGGATTTGTTTTATAATGATAAAATATTAACAAAAATCGGAATCCCTTTTGATAAACATAATAAATTACCGGATGTTGTAATATATGATGAGAATAAAAATTGGTTATATCTAATTGAAGCTGTAACATCGCATGGCCCAATTTCTCCAAAGCGTATTCTGGAATTAGAAGAAATGTTGAAAAACAGCAATGTTGGCAAAGTTTATGTAACTGCTTTTTTAGAGTTTTCAGACTTCAAAAAATATTCCAAAGAGATTGCCTGGGAAACGGAAGTTTGGATTGTTGAGTTTCCTGATCATATGATTCACTTTAATGGTGATAAATTTATTGGCCCCAGATAGTAAAAGCCTGTAACATGGCTGCCCACAGAAGGATACGCTGCACACACAAAACAGTAACCAACATTTTTTCCTGTAACGAGAGTCGGCTAGAGCTTCCTCAACGGCTTTCTTTTTAACCCTTCATAAGTGATTCAAAATAAGCGGGAACTTTTGTTGAAAAGGTCATTTTCTCTTTTGAAAACGGATGAACTATCGTAATGGAAGCTGCATGAAGCGTAAGCCTTTTAATGCCCTTTTCCTTTACTCCATACTTCTTGTCGCCAGCCACAGGACAGCCTTTATCCGCAAGATGGACCCGGATCTGATTTTTCCTTCCTGTAAGCAGATCTATTTCCAGAAGACTGTACTTTGAAGATTCCCTAATAACTTTATATCCGGTCTTAGCAAGCTTGCCTTTTTGGGGGTCAGCAACGGAATACATTCTATGAACACTGTTCTCTGCCAGATAAGAAGTAATTACACCCTCCTTATCCGGCAATGTTCCATGTAC
>JAUVLE010000039.1 GCA_030595905.1 Candidatus Cloacimonadota bacterium
ATGACCATAATTATCGTTGATACTTTTTAGACCATTAACATCGACCACTATAAATGCAATAGGTCTTTTATATCTTGTAGAATGCTTGACTTCCTGCTTTAGAGCTTGATAAAGATAAAATCTATTATAGACATTAGTTAAAGGATCAAGTATTGCCTGCTCTTTTAGTTCATCCTGCAAATGTATTCTTTTCAGTGCCTCGGATGTATGACCCAGTAATAATTCAAGTAACTTTACATCATCCTTGTTAAAAGCATCAAGTTCAGCAGAAGCAACTTGAAATAAATAGTAATTACCAAAAGGTGAAATAATTCCTGATCGAATTATTTCCCATTTTGAATTAATTTCATATTTATCTTTTAATTTATCAAGAACGTATGTTTTTTCTGATTCTATAATTTTTTTTAAAAAATCATCATTAAAAAAAAGTTTATTCCTCAATCTGACTGGAATTGATGATGAATACATTTTAACTGAAATATCTTTTTCATTAATAATGCTTAAATAGCATAAAGAAAAATTTAGAATTTCCTCCGCTGCTTTTATTGTAATCCTATATATATCTTCCTTTGTGTCACTTGAAGCTAATTGTAAAGCTGTTTCATGAAGTTCCTCAATTTTCATCATAGATATTTTTAATTCATTTTCCAATTTATACCTATATAAAGCCATCTCGATGGTCGAAAATAATTCTTTATCATCAAAAGGTTTAATCAGGTAACCAAATGGTTTAGTAGTTTTTGCATCCATGATCGTTTTCTCATCAGAATAAGCAGTTAAATAGATTATTGGTAAACTGAACTTCTTTTGAATGATCCTTGTAGTATCTATTCCATTCAGTTCACCTTTCAATTTTATATCCATTAAAACAAGGTCAGGCTTAGATCTTTCAATTATTGTTAACGCTTCATTACCTGATGTTGCGATCTCAGGAACTTCATAACCGAACTTGGTCAGTGTTATATTTAAGTCACTTCCAACTACTTTGTCATCTTCAACAACTAATATTTTTTTCCCTTTCATTTCTTCCCTCGTTTATCATTAACAATATCTTTTTTTCCAAGTTCATATAAATTTCAAATCCAATATTTCTTTAGTTTCAACTATAATCAAAAAAAATCTTTTTGTTAAAACTTAGCAAGTATTTTTATATTTACTTTATTAATTCTTATTATAATCTCAGAAAACACTTGACTAACAGGTTAGCAATCTCACATTTGACCCAGATTTTCTCATATTTTCTCAAATATTCTCAATGTGAGAAAGGAGGGTGTAATGTCCGGTGAATTTTTAGGCACTTATACAAATTCCGTTAACAAACAAAAATGGGTAACTATTCCCGCTTCATTCAAAAAAAAATTCAGCTTGCAAGCCAAACAGATGATCGTAGTAACATTAGGTTCAGAAGGTAACATAGCTATTTTTCCTCTAGATAACTGGAATGAGAAGATCGAAAATCTGAATAAAGGAGATATCAGAGATAAAAAATTACTATTAACCCTTCGTACTTTTGCTTCTTCCGAGCAGAAACTGGAAAAAACCGGAAGGATCAAAATAAACAGTGAATTGTTAGAAATCGCTAATATCAAAGATAGGGTGATAATAAAAGGGGAAGGGAAATTCATCTCTATTTGGAATCCGGATAAATACAAAGAGTTTCGAAGTAAAATGTTGGAAGATCATAAAAAATCATTTAATTCATTGGATTATCAATAATGAAAGAATATCATATTCCGGTTTTGCTGAAAGAATCTATCGATGCCCTTCAAGTTAAAGTTGGCGGCATTTATATCGATGCCACTCTCGGTGGCGGTGGTCATTGTGAAGAGATATTAAAACGTCGCAAGAATATTAGGCTATTTGCTTTCGATAGAGATGATGATTCTCTTAAACACACATCCGAACTCAAGAAAAAATATCCTGCCTTAACGATAATAAAAGATAATTTTGAAAATATACGAACAAGGCTTGCTTTAGAAAGGATCAAGAAAGTAGATGGTATTCTTTTTGATCTTGGTGTTTCTTCTCATCAATTTAATAAGGCTTCGAGGGGATTCAGTTTTTCTTTGGAAAGTAAATTAGACATGCGAATGGATCAGTCTTCGGAATTAACGGCATATGAAATAATAAACAATTTTCCATACGAAGAACTCAAATTTATTTTCAGAGAATATGGAGAAGAAAAAGAAGCTGGAAAAATAGCTAAAGCAATCGTTCAAAAAAGAGTGGCAAGAAAAATTGAAACTACACTCGAACTTGCAGAAATTATTGAAGAAAGTATAATTTCAAGGCAAACAATTAAAACAAAAGCCCGGATATTCCAAGCATTAAGAATTTTCTTGAATGGTGAGATCGATGCCCTGAAAACAGCATTATCCGATGCTGTGAAAATCCTGAATCCATTCGGTCGTATTGCTGTTATTTCCTATCATAGCCTGGAAGATCGACTGGTAAAAAAGTTTTTTGTTTATGAAGAAAAATCGTGCATTTGCCCACCCAATTTTCCTAAATGCGTCTGTAATAAAAAATCAACTCTAAAAATCATCACAAAAAGACCAATCGTACCCACAAAAACTGAAATTCAGAATAATTCACGGGCAAGAAGCGCAAAATTAAGAATTGCGGAAAAAAAGGAGAACTCATGATTAAAAGAATACTATTTATCTTAATTATCCTTTCCGGAAATATCTTTGCACATTATTATAATAAGCACAAGATATTAAGTTATGCTCGTCAAACGCAAAAGCTGGTCGAAAAATACAACTCTCAGAAGAATATAAACCTGAACCTTGTTACACAAAACAGCAAACTAAGCTCAAGAGAACGTATTCAAAAATTAGCTTTTGATGAACTGGATATGTTTTATCCGGGAAATAACTACAGTGTCCACAATATTAAAATAAACACAAAAAAAGAAACATTCTGTTTAATAGATTATATTATTCCCTCGGTAGAGGCTCTTACAAAATAAATTGGCTCATTTCATAGAATGAGCTTTTTTTCTTATGAAAATAAGACTGCTGATTTTTATTACGATAAATATTTTAGTTGTTCTAGTTTGGATCTCATATTTGTTTTGCATTCAAATTCTCGATATTCATAATTTCAGAGAAACTATAGAATTAAGACAGAATCCTTCTAAAAATATCATTATTCCGGATAGGGGGAATATTTACGATACGAATGGGAAACTGCTTGTAAGCTCGATTAAGTATTACCAGATCGACATCGATAGAAATTTGATCAGCAAATATTGCAAAAATGAAAATGAAAATGAAAAAAATAAATATCTCAGAATATCAGAAATAATTTCAAAATATTCAAATTTATCAGAAAAAAAAATATTAAAAAAATTAAACAGGAAACCTTTAAATTCATGTATATTTCTTTCAGATAACATTTCTGAAGCCGAACTTCTGAAAATATCAGATGCATTTCATCAGGAAAAGATACCGGGATTAGTGAAAACATTCAGCAAAATGAAAAGAACATATCCTTATGGTAAATTGGGCGCTAATTTTCTGGGTGCAGTAAAAGAAATGGAAGAAGGAAATACCAATTCCAGAGAATCTATTTATAAAGTTGTCGGATCCTGCGGCTTAGAAGTAACTTTCGATAATGAACTATCCGGTGAGATCGGATGGCAGGAAACGATCTATGACGCAAATAATAAGAGAATACCATTAGTATTTTTAAAAGAAAAAACGGCAAAATGTGGAAATTCATTGTATCTTACGATCGATAATGATCTTCAGGAAATACTCGAGGAAAATCTGAACAATGGATTAAAGGAATACAAAGCAAAAAAAGCTCTCGGGATCATTATGGAACCTGCAACAGGAGCAATCCTGGCTATGTCCGGTCTATCCAGCAAACACAGGTCCGCAGCAGAGATCAGATCATCTGCAAATATTCCTGTCTCTTTTATGTTCGAACCCGGCTCAACTTTGAAACCAATAACCGCCCTTCTTGCTATCGAGAAAAATATTTACAAACCTTCCGATAAGATAGATTGTAGAAATTATCACATAACATATAAATCTGAAGATAGAACTATCAAAGATGACCACAAATATAACTTCCTCAGTTTCAAAGATATTATTGCTCATTCCAGTAATGTGGGCATAAGTAAGATCGTCGAAGAAATCGGAAGTAAAGCGCTTTATGAAAGGATGATAGCTTTTGGATTCGGACATAAGACCAGTTCAAATATTGCGGGGGAATCATCTGGTATCCTCAGAAAATTAAAGGACTGGCAGGGGTTTTCACTTCATTCAATATCTTTTGGACAGGAAATTTCTACAACCACACTACAACTCGCAAATGCATATTGCACAATTGCAAATGGCGGGAAAGTTATGCAGCCATACATTGTGAAAGAGATCAAAGATGAAAATAATAAAATAATTAAAACGTTCAAACCAAAAAAACTCAGAACGATTTCAGATAAGCGTTCTCTGAATACATTGAAACAATTTCTTAAAGCAGTTGTGGATTACGGCACCGCTATTGGAACTAAATCAGATTTCCTGGAAATAGCCGGAAAAACCGGAACAGCCGAAAAAACAATCTACGGTTTAGAGGGTTATGCAAAAGAAAAATATACTTCAATCTTTGCGGGTTTCTTCCCAGTTGATGAGCCTGAATATGTCATCGTGATCGTTTATGATGAGCCTGATTATTCTTCCTACTCTTATTATGCATCTAATTCTGCTGTTCCCACTTTCAGAAAGATAACCACAAATATCATCAACCTGCCGCAAAGTAAAACTATCTGTGATATAAAAGAAAGAGAGAAAGATTTCATATTTGCTCCGAATGTTATCGGAATGACCAAAGAAAAAGCGATTGATGTTTTGAAAAAGAAAGACATCCTTTTCACTTTAAAAGAGTTAAATCCTAATAGTCTCGTTGTAGATCAATTTCCAAAACCAAACACTTCTTTTGATAAAAGTAAATCCATTATTGTGATTCTTGACAAAGAAGAACAAGAACAACCTTTAAGAAAGTTTGATTATGAGATGCCGAAGCTTATCGGACTTACTTTAAGAAAGGCAGTAAATATGGCATCGAAAAAGAATATAAAACTGATTGCAAAAGGTAATGGGATAATTATTTCACAATCGATCCCACCTGGAACGAAAACAAAATACGGAGAAAAATGTATAGTAAAAGCAAATTGATAAGTTATCTGGAAATTCTCTCTGAACTTTCTAAAGCAAACCTGTTTTGCAAAAGTTATTATGCTGACGAAAGTGCTTTTTTCAGCAGGATTGAAACCGATTCCAGGCTTATCGAGAAAAGTAATGTTTTTATTTGCATAAAGGGATTTGAAACAGACGGCCATTTATTTGCAGAAAAAGCAAAAGAGAAAGGAGCAGCTTTGTTCATAGTTCAGGAAAAGCTGTCTGCCGATTTTCCACAGATATTAGTAAAGAATTCCCGCAAAGCGGCAGCTATCCTGGCAAAAAAATATTTCGGCAACCCATCTGCAAAATTTAAATTGATCGGAATAACAGGCACAAACGGTAAAACCACTATTGCCGCTCTTATCGAAAAAATATTAAGAAAAAACGGAAAGAGAACAGGTCTTATCGGAACTTACGGATATTCTATTATTGGAAAGGAATATTCTACTAAAATGACTACTCCGGACATTATCGCACTAAATACAATATTATCTGAGATGGAAAAAGAAAATGTGGAATTTGTTATCATGGAAGTATCTTCACATGCTCTTGCTCTGAATAGAGTTTATGGGCTGCATTTTGATGCGGCTCTTTTCACAAATTTAACCCGGGATCATCTGGATTTCCACAAGAACATCGATGAATATGCAGAAACCAAATTTTTATTATTCGATTATTTAGCACAAAATTCCGGTTCTGCTTTCATAAATACAGACGATAAATACGGTAAAATACTTTTTACGAAATTGAGCTGTAAAAAATTCAGCATCTCCTTCGATGACGCAGATGTTTCTATTCGGAACTGTAAATATGAACTTACCGGAACCACTTTTGAACTGCTGATTAATAATGAAAAGATCAATGTAAAATCGAACCTCATCGGAAATTTCAATGCTTTCAACATCGCTTCTGCAATTTCAATTATAAAGGATATAGCACCGGATATCCGGAATAGCCGGATCCGGGAAACTATTAATAATATCGACCCGATCAAAGGCAGGATGGAACAAATTCAAATTAAAAAGAACATCACTGTTTTTATTGATTATGCTCACTCTCCGGATGCTTTGAAAAATGTCCTTCAAACGCTTTCCGGATTAAAAAACAGGAACAGGCTAATCTGCGTATTTGGAGCAGGAGGAAACAGAGATAAAGAAAAGCGTCCTTTGATGCTGACCGAATCCCTTAAATACTCCGATCTTTCCATAATCACAAATGATAATCCACGTAATGAAGAACCTGCTGATATTATCAGGGATATCGTAGGAAATTCTCCGGTAGAAGATAATTTCTGGATAATTAAAGATCGAGAAACGGCTATTCAGACAGCTGTCTGCCTGGCAAAAGAAAAAGACATTGTTCTGATTGCCGGTAAAGGACATGAAACTTACCAGGAAATAAACGGGGAAAAAATTCACTTTAATGATAAAGAAATAGTACAACGATCTTCAGAGCGTCTGCCACAAGCAGAAGATGAACTTTCCATCCCGATCGATCCCCTGCAGCTGGAATTCATTTTTAGAAAGAAAATCAATTATAATAGTTTAATCAAACATATTTCTACAGATTCCAGAACAATAAAACAAGGTGCTCTCTTTTTCGCTTTGAAAGGAGAGAACTTTGACGGACATGATTATGTTGAGCAGGTTATTGAAAAAAACTGCCCGGCTGTAGTAAACAATGACTTTCAAGGTAAAAGCAAGAATCTGATAAGAGTACAAGACACACAAAAAGCTTACGGTAAGTTAGCTTCCAAATATAAATCTTTGTTCAATGTAACTTCAATTGCAATAACCGGCAGCTTTGGAAAAACAACTACAAAAGAATATCTTTATAATATTCTGAAATATCAAGCGCCCACGCATAAGACATTTTCTAACGAAAACAATCTTATCGGTCTTCCAAAAACTATATTTCAACTTCGACCGGAACATAAATATGCCATTTTTGAATTAGGCTCAAACCAATTCGGTGAAATTGCTGAACTTACGAATATTTGTGACCCGGATGTTGGAATTGTAACCGCAATAGGTCCTTCGCATCTTGAATTTCTGATCGATGTAGATGGCGTTTTCAAAGAAAAATCCGCACTTCTTGAGCATAAATTGGATATCCGAATATTTCCCGGTGATGAAAAAAGGTTTAATGAATTTATTGGGATCACCTTTGGTTATGGTCGTTCAAATAAATACAGACTCAGTAAGATCGAAAGCTATGCAAAAAAAACGGAATTCTTCGTTAATGAACAGCTTTTTTCCATTCCAACGCCTTTCAAAGAATTCTCACTAAATGCTTTAATTGCGGTGGTAACGGCAAAAGAACTTGGTACTTCCAATGAAAAAATCCACAAAGGTTTAAATGATCTTCTTCATATATCACATCGAATGGAAATTAAGCGGTCCGGGAATAGAACACTTCTTATAGATTGTTATAATGCAAATCCGGATTCAATGAAAGTTGCTGTTACTTTCTGGATGGATATGAATAAAGAAAGACCTCACATCGCTGTTTTGGGAGATATGCTGGAACTTGGCAGTGAAAGTAAAGAATTCCATAGAGAAATAAAGAAATTATTAAGAAGTATAAATAATAAAAAGATCATTTCGGTAGGAGATGCTGCTCGTTTTTACGGAGCAGATATTCATTTTGATAATGTTAAATATCTAATATCTTCTGATGAAATAGAGAAGTTTGAAAAGGATGCGGTTATTCTTATAAAGGCTTCTCATGGGATTCAGTTAGAAAAAATAATAGGAAGGTTATAATTATGTTTTATCATTTATTTGTACCGCTTGCCGGCAAAGAGTTCTTTGGATATAATATTTTTAATGTATTTCAATATGTTACATTCAGGTCGATCGCAGCTTTCATTACAGCTTTGATCTTCTCTCTCCTGCTTGGTCCAAAATTCATTAGACTTCTAAAAAAACATCAGGCCGTCGAGAGGATTAATGAGTATGTTCCTATTTCGCACAAAGAAAAAGAAGGAACTCCCACGATGGGCGGACTTATTGTTATTTCCAGTCTGTTAATATCTGTACTGCTGTGGAATAACCTGGTGAATAATTATATTCTTTTAATGATAATCACAACAGTATGGTTAGGCGGGATCGGTTTTCTTGACGACTATTTGAAAAATTTCCTGAAAGCAAAGGAAGGCTTAATAGCCAAATACAAATTGATGGCTCAAATTACACTCGGAATCCTGATCGCTTGTGTTTTATATTTCGGTTCTGCAGATAACACCTTGATCTCGAAGATAAGTTTACCATTTATTAAAGGTACTGCAATCCAATTAAGCTGGTTCTTTATTCCATTTTGTGTGTTTATGATAACAGGAACTTCCAATGCAGTAAATTTAACGGACGGACTTGACGGGCTTGCCGGTGGAACTGTAGCTTTATCTGCATTTGCTCTGGGAATAATGGCATATATCAAAGGTAACTTCGTTATAGCAGATTATCTGAATCTCGAATTCATCAGTAATGCAGGAGAGCTTACGGTTTTTATTTCTGCTTTGATAGGAACATTACTGGGATTTCTGTGGTATAATATCAAACCGGCACAGATCATTCTGGGAGATACCGGCTCTCTCTCGCTGGGTGGGATTCTGGCAGTTCTGGCAATTTTACTGCGGGAAGAGTTATTTTTTGCTATCGTTGGCGGTGTGTTCGTGATCGAAGCCTTATCCACGATAATTCAGCGATACTATTTTAAATACACTCGAATCAAAACAGGCAAAGGAAAGAGGGTCTTCCTCTGTGCACCCATCCATCATCATTTTGAACTGAAAGGTATTTCGGAAGAAAAAATAGTTATCCGTTTCTGGATAATTGCAGCTCTTCTTGTTGCAGTTGGATTGGCAACATTAAAACTGAGATAAAATATGAATATCAAAGATGTTAATTTCGGTATTTTAGGAATGGCAAGGAGCGGTCTTGCTGCTGCGTACAAGATAAGGGAACTTGGCGGTCATCCTTTTATCAGCGAAAAAAAACCGGAAAAAGACATCAATGATCCACAGAAAATAAGATCGGATTTTAATTGTGAATTCGGTGGCCATTCCGATAGACTTCTGGATTGTGAAATCATCATAATCAGTCCGGGCATTCCACTCGATATTCCCATTCTTACCAAAGCAAAAGAAAAAAACATCAAACTTATCAGTGAGATCGAGTTCGGCTATTTAATTAAACATCCGGGAAGCAAGATAATCGCCATTACTGGTTCTAATGGTAAAAGTACCACCGTCAGTTTGATCCATCACATTCTTCAAACCGCTGGTTTTAAGTCTGTTTTAGCCGGAAATATCGGAACAGCATTCACTTCCTGCAAAATCGAAAAAGAGGGGATCGACGTTATAGTTTTA
The DNA here is from genome assembly GCA_030595905.1 of Candidatus Cloacimonadota bacterium. Taxonomy (GTDB): domain Bacteria; phylum Cloacimonadota; class Cloacimonadia; order Cloacimonadales; family TCS61; genus JACNIV01. The sequence goes on from JAUVLE010000039.1 coordinate 9,559, forward strand.
GAGCTCAGCAGCTTCCAGTTAGAGCTTATCGATAAATTCAGACCGGATGTTGCAGCAATATTAAATATAACTCCCGACCATTTGAATAGATATCACAGTATGGAAAAATATGCTTTAACAAAGTTCAATATTTTCAAAAATCAAAAAGAAGATAACCTGGCGATCCTGAATTATAATGATGAATACTGCAAAAGATTTGCCAAACAGATTTTAGCTGTAAAAAAATATTTCTCACTCGAATCCAAAACAGATATTTTTTATGATGGTAATTCGATCATTTCCGGAGATAACATAATATCGATAAAAAGATCAAGCATCAGAGGACCGCATAATATAGCAAACATAATGGCTTCGATCTTATCCGTTTCTCCTTTCAAAATAAAGAATGAAATCATAGAAGAAGCTCTGACGACTTTTGTTTCACTTCCACATCGGTTGGAAATAGTTGCAGAAATAAATGGAATAAAATTCATAAACGATTCAAAAGCTACAAACACAGATTCCGTGAAATATGCACTTCAATCATTTGACGGTCCGATAAGGATAATTATGGGTGGTGCAGGAAAAGGAGAAGATTACTCCATCCTCATTCCGTATTTGAAAAAGCATGCAAAAAAGATTTATCTCATTGGAGATGCAAGATATAAAATGAAGAAAGCCTTTGGAAATATCGTAGATATAGAGCTTTTTGACGATTTTGAAAAAAGCATAAATACTGCTTTTTCCGAAGCTGAAAAAGGCGATAACATCGTGCTTTCACCTGCCTGTACAAGCTATGATATGTTTAATAACTTCGAAGAACGCGGAAATAAATTCAAACAGATATTGCTGGGACTGAAAAAATGAAATCTAACGTTTATATAGTTCAATATGATCGATACATTCTGATACTTTATATGCTCTTGATGGTCATAGGGCTTTATATGCAGCTCAATATCAGTTCTATCCGAACAAATATGTCCTTCTTTTACCGGCAGTTCATCTGGTTCGGACTCTCGATATTCTCACTCTGGTTTGCATTTAAGGTGGTTAATCTGCAGAAAGTAAGAAAATTTTCGTTACTGTTCATTATTTTTACTATCATTCTTCTCATTTCCGTTCTGATCTTCGGTGAAAGCGTCAAAGGTGCTGTTCGCAGCATAAAGATATGGAATATCGGTATTCAACCGAGTTTGATAGCCAGGATAGTTCTGATCATCTATTTTGCTCATATTCTTGATAAGAGACAGAACCTTATCGGAAATTCCAACCCAAAAGAATTCATTAAAAACTTTAATGCATTGATAGTAATTCCATTGATCCTGTTCCTTCTTATTCTTATCGAGAAACATTTCAGCCTGTTGATCATTTCCGGGCTTACATTGATCTCTCTTCTCTTTCTTGCCAGAATAAAATTTTCTACTATCTTCCTGATAATAGGAATGTTGTTTATTATGGGAATTTTAGTAATAGAACTCGGACCTTCTTATCGCAGCGAGAGAATGAAAATATATTCTAAATATTCTCTTTTTAATAAAATTAAGAATGAAGAAACAAAATATAACGGAACGGGGAATTACCAGGTAAAGGAAAGCCTGATCTCTCTTTCCAGCGGTAAATTAGTTGGAGTAACTCCCAAAAAAGGAACAGGTAAACACTATTTTCTACCGGAAGCAAAAACCGATTATATTTTTTCCATAATTGGCGAAGAATTCGGATTTATAGGTTCTCTATTTATTTTGACTATATATAGTTACCTATTTGCACGATCGATGATAAGTTCAAATACAAAAGAAAGTTTATTCCTGAAACTTGCAGGTTTCGGGCTTGGAATGAACATTTTTTTTAATGCGATGGTCAATATTGGAGTTTCTATAGCTGCATTACCTTCAACGGGTGTAACTTTGCCGTTCATCAGTTATGGTGGAACATCACTTGTCGTAAATTCATTTTCTATCGGATTGCTTCTAAACATCAGCGCTAAACGGCAGAAGATATAGAGGATATTTATGAAAATAGACAAAAATAGTAAACGCATTCTTATCGCAGCCGGCGGAACCGGCGGACACATTATTCCTGCTCTTTCGATAGCCGGTGAACTAAGAAATAAAGGCGTGGAAATCCTCTTTGTGGGAAATAAGAACAGTATGGAAGAAAGATTGGCTGCAAAATCAGGAATTCCATTCAGAGGAATTAATGTTCAAAAATTTTACAGGAAATTCACTTTCACTCATATCAAATTTCCTTTCAAACTTTTAAAAAGTATTGCTGATTCAAAAAAGATAATAGATGAATTCAAGCCGGATGCATTTCTTGGAACCGGTGGATTCGTCTGCGGTCCTGTGGGATATGCGGCACATCTAAAGAAAATTCCGATCTTCCTTCAGGAACAGAACAGCTTTCCCGGAGCAACCATTAGAATATTAGGCAAATATGCGGAAAAAATCTTTCTGGGTAATGAAGGTGCAAAAAAATACTTCAAACCGGTTAAAGTGATCTATTCGGGAAATCCAATAAATATAAATGCTATCAGCGAAATAAAAAAGATCGATTTTGAAAATCTTGGTTTAAAAAAAGATAGTGTGAAACTATTTCTGCTTGGCGGCAGTCAGGGTTCACTTGTTTTGAACAAAACGCTCTTTCCAATTATTGATGAACTTCTGGAAAATGGTGTCGAGATCATCTGGCAGATTGGAAGATACAGTTTCAATGAATTCTACCCGAAAGTGAAAGGCAAAAAGGGAATTTATGCTTTTGAATTTACAGATGAGATCGGGAAAATTTATAATTCTGTAGATTTTATTTTGGCTCGTTCTGGTGCATTAACTCTGGCAGAACTCGAAACAAAGAAACTGCCTTCCATCCTTGTACCTCTCCCCTCTGCCGCAGGTAATCATCAATATTTCAATGCGATGGAATTGAAAAAGAAAAAAGTTGCTGAAATTATCGAGCAGAAAGATCTGGATCCGGAAGTTCTAAAAGAAGCTATCTTTGAAATGAAAAAGAATTATAAGAAGATGGAAGAGAGCTTTGGGGAATCGAAACATACAGAAGCTGCAAAATTAATAGCAAACTTGATACTGAGAAGATTAAAGTGAAAGAAGGGGGAACGGCATGAATACCGTCTTTATCTTTGATTATTTTTCCCCTATGCCTGAAGTCATAGGTTATTCTTTTTTATCAATAGCCCAGTCATTTATGGCTGGATGATAGATGCGAAAAAATGGTTGGAATATTATAATGAAATATGAAGTATTAGATAATTTATATTACTCTGGTAATATTGAATTATTAAATGAACCTCAAGTTGCTGTTTTCTGCTCTCGAACGATTCCAATGACTCTTTATTTTCCTGCATTAGAATTAATGAAAAAAATAATGGAATTAAATATCACGATTACCGGAAGCTGGCAGTCAAATGTGGAAAAAAAATTATTAGATAACAGAGAACCGAAATCACAATCGAATTTAATAATTTATTTAGCAAAAGGAATTGAACATTATAAATTACCAAGAATATTGCAAGACGACTAGGATAATAAAAGAATTCTAATTGCATCTTTTTGGAAAGATATTAAAAGAATTTCTGCAAAAAATTCCATAATTAGAAATCAATCAATTATTGCAAAGACAGATAAAATCTTATTCTTAAATATTCATGAAAATGGAAACCTGCATAAATTATTTGACCAATCTAAGGCTCTGAACAAGAAAGTTTATATCCTTGATCACTCAAGTAATGAGAAATGGATAAAGCAAGGAGCAGTTCCATTATCAAAGTATAACCTGGAGGAAATTTCGTGAGTATGATAGATATTTTAATAAAACTTCATAACAAAGAAGATATAAAGGAATTATTTATCGAGCACTTGAACTATTCTCATTCTTCAGGTTCCGTTTCGTCATCTCTATCTGATAAATTGAGGAAGGAGATTATCTCGATTGAAAAAATCGCTGAACAAGATCAATTTTTTATTATCTATTGCATATTACCAAAATTATTAAAAGGTTTTGAACGTCCTATTTCTATTCAGCTATCTAATACTTTTACTCATAATCTTATTATTTTTTCTAATGAAAACGAAACTGAATTCCATTTCACTAATTTAAAATATATTGAGAAGAAGAAAGAAATAATTAAAACCCCTCATAGACCTTTCCGAAGAATTGTTATAGGTCCATTCGAAAAACTGAGAACAGCAGCCGAAAGAATTGAACTGCTGAAAATTGAAGACGAAACCGAATCTTCACTTCTTGTTAATCTAAAATGCGATAAAGCCTTTGATGTTGAAGCTGTATCAAGAAATTTCTATAAAGATTATGTTCATTTCTACCGTGAATTTCGACAGTATCTTATAAAGAGAAACAAACTCTCCCAACCAGCCGCAGATGAATATACTCAAACAATATTTAATCGAATCTTTTTCCTCTACTTCGTACAGAAAAAAGGATATTTACAAAAGAATCCTAATTATATTTATCAGAATTTTGAAACTATTGAAAATAAAAATTATTATACCGATTTTCTTATTCCTCTGTTTGAAAAAGTTTCAAATAATAATACAAAAAATGACTTCAAGGATATTCCTTTTCTGAATGGTGGTCTTTTTGAGTTCACGGATTCCGAAAAGAAAATAAAAATTGATAATGATATTTACAAAACCATTTTTAAAGGACTTTTTGAGAAATACAATTTTACTGTGCGGGAAGATACGGAATTGGAAAAAGAAATCGCAATTGATCCTGAAATGCTTGGAACTATTTTTGAAAGACTTATATTGGGATTGGAACAAAACAAATATAAAGATATCCCTGATGCTCGACGTGCTACAGGTTCCTATTACACACCCAAATTCATCGTCTCTTTTATGGTTAAACAATCGTTGTTGAATTATCTGGTTTTTCAAAAAGAATCATTACATTTACTAAAGAATAATACTAAAGAACTTATTTTTAATCTTAAAACAGAAAAACTTACCGAAAGCGAATTAAGAAAAATACGAGAACGGTTACTGGAAATTCGCATAGTCGATCCCGCTGTTGGTTCCGGTGCATATCCGGTAGGAATTCTATTAAAGATAGTTGAGATCATCGAAGCAATAGATACAAAGATCGATCCTGACCTAATTAATGAACAAAATTACAAATACGAGCTTAAAAGAAAGATCATTGAAGACTGCATTTATGGTGTAGATTTGCAACCAAAAGCAGTTCATCTTACCAACCTTCGTTTATGGCTTTCGCTCATCGTTGATCTGGAAGTTGATAATATCGATCAAATTCCACCTCTTCCAAATCTCGATTTTCATATCTATAAAGGTAATTCATTGGTTTCAAAAATTGCAGGATATGACTTTGATACTGAAAAAGATATAAACACTCAAAAGCCGGAAGGAAAAAAAATCCTGAATATCTTTACTAAACTCAAAAAGCAATTTGAAAAAACTGCTGATATGAAAGAGAAAGAAAAACAGAAAGAAGAAATTGAGAATACAAAGGTTCAACTTATACAATGGTTTCTAACCGAAAAGAAAAAAGAAATCGAGCAAGAACTGGAAAATTATGCATCAGTACAAATAATTGATCTTGAGGGATTTGAACAAGAAAATGAAATAGATTTCAGAGACCAGTTTAGAAAAGAATTAGCCGTTATTGATAAGAAAATACTTCAAGCGGAATCTTATACAAAGAAATTTAATTGGGGTTTGGATTTTATTGAAATTGAAATTCAAGGCGGTTTTGATATTGTTATTGCCAATCCGCCCTACGGAATAAAAGTAGAAACTAAGTTGCGAGATGAGTTTAAATTGAACAGTAAAGACAGTTACGGCATCTTTGTTTCTCTCGGACTTAAGATACTGAAACCAAAAGGAACGCTATGCTACATTATGAGCGATACCTGGCAAACCATCAAATCTCATAAGAACCTAAGATATCAACTCCTCAAAGAAACTGATGCTCAGTTTCTTATCTCCGTTCCGGCAGATACTTTCGGAGCTACTGTGAATACGGGAGTTTATACTTTTATTAAAAGAATTGCTTCAAGCTTTATGCTCACAGAAAAAGCCGATAATTGGCTGATTGCTGCCGACCTCTCTCCTTTTAAAATAAAGCAACCAAACGGAAGCTGGGATACAGGCAACCTCGAAGCAGGTTTTGAATTGCTGGCAGAGCATAATGATTTTAACGAAACCAAAGACGGCTACACGCTTTACAGTGAAAGAGATTTTGCCGTGTATGCCTACAAACAGAAACTCATTCCCCGCTTCTCTAACAACAGCTTCTTTATCGCTTCTCCCAAACTTTTTAAACTGATGGAAGATACCGGCAGACATTATCTTGATAAAGATGGAAAAAATATCTACCAAGTTGATTTTAACGGGAAGGAACTTGAACTCGTTAAACTTGGCGATATTGCTGATGTAAAAAAAGGATTGGCTACTGGTGATAACAAGAAGTTTTATTTTAAAGAAAATTATGCTAGAGGAAATTATAATATATTTGATCAAAAACACATTTTAAAGTCTAACGAACTAGAAAACTTATCAGAAGAAGAACATATTAAGGGATTAAATCCTTCAAAATATAATGACAGGTTTCTAGTTCCTCTAGATAAAGGAGAAGAATCAGATATTGGTTCTAGTTGGCTTCCTAATTATTATGTAAAATATAAGTTTTACATAGATTGGTCTAAAAATGCTGTAAAGAACATTTATGCATTAGGAGGAATGAGAAACCCTTATCACCAATTCAAAAATGGTATTTCATTTTCTTGGACCGGGTTTTATGCACCAACATTTAGATTGAGTTCTGGTTGCGTTTTTGATCAAAGTAGTAGTTGTATTTTTCAAGATAAGTATGATATTAAATTCTTATTAGGAATCTTAAACTCAAAAATTCTAAAATATAATGTAAAAAATTATGCTGATCATACAGTAAATTCCACAGCATCTGTAATTGAAAAAATGAATACAATATGTAACATTGACAATAAAATATCCCAAAAACTTATCAATATAATTGAAAAAATAATATCAAATCAAAAAGAAAATGATAAATACGATTATATGACCAACG
>JAUVLE010000150.1 GCA_030595905.1 Candidatus Cloacimonadota bacterium
ATTATATTTTCTTAAGCTCTTAATTATTTCACTTGATCTTGCTGAGCCAAGTTTATTTGATTTCAGCCAGTTCGGTTTTTTTATATATGTCATTTATTTCAAATTTAAACCTTATGAATCGCTTTATTTTCTAAGTCTTCAATTGCTTCCATAATAGCTTCGGATAGAGTGGGATGGGCAAAAACGATCTTTTCCACATCTTTTATCTCAGCTTCTTTTCCTATCAGGATACTACCCTGTGCAATGAGTTCAGTTGCCTGAGGACCTATGATATGCAAGCCAATAAGTTTTTTAGTTTTTGCATCTGCAATCGCTTTTACAAAACCAAATGAATTACCGAGTCCCAGAGCTTTTCCGTTTGCAGAGAAAGGAAATTTCCCGATAAGGATATCTTCATATCTTTCTTTTGCCTGCTTTTCCGTTAATCCAACAGAACCTATTTCCGGTTCGGTGAAAGTACATCTTGGAATATTCTCGTATTCCAACTTAAATATTTTGTGATCTTTTCCATTTAATTCATTATCAATAATATCGGCAACGATAAGACCTTGCTTGCTAGCGGTGTGAGCCAGCATCAATTTTCCAGTTACATCTCCGATGGAAAATACATTTTGAATATTTGTCCGGAAATCATCCGATATTTTAATAAATCCGTTTTCCATTATAAGATCACAATTAATAAAATCCAGTTCTATAGCAGGTTGCCTTCCCACACTAACCAGAACTTTCTCTGTTTCGATCAGTTTTCCATTAGAAAGCTTCAGGATGATCTTCCCGTTTTTTTCTTCGTAGTTTTCCACGGCAGTATTCAGGTGCAGTTTTATACCGGATTTTTTTAGTGCCATTGCCAGTCTCCTGGAAATTTCTTCGTCCTCATTAAAAACGAGTTTAGGAAGAAACTCAACGATTTCCACTTTTACTCCAAGCCGGTTATAGATCGATGCGAATTCACAACCGATCACACCACCGCCGATAACTACAAGACTTTGAGGAAGTTGCTGCATTTTTAAAATATCTCTCGAAGAATATATCCTGCTTCCATTAAACTTTAAAAGTGACAATTCTTTCGGAGAAGAACCTGTGGCAAGTATCACAAATCTTGCTTTATACTCTGAATACCTTGAGTAAATTTTGTAACCATTATCTGTTTTTTCTAATTTTACAACCTCTTCATTTATAACAGGAATTCTTCTTTTCTTAAAGATAAATTCAATACCGGAAACGAGTTTTTCTACAATGTTGTTCTTTCTTTCCCAAACTTGCTTATAATCAACCACAGGATTTTCCAGACCTATTCCAAAGTTTTCTGATTCCCTGATCTCCGAAAAAAGATCTGCAACCTTAACCAGAGATTTTGTAGGAATACATCCGTGGTTCAAACAAACTCCTCCGAGTCGTTCTTTTTCTATGACCGCAACATCGATACCGTACTGAATAAGCCTTATGGCAGCCACATATCCACCCGGTCCTCCGCCAATAATGATCACATCAAATTCATTCACTCAACTCTCCTGAGATGACTGTTTAAAATCCCTTTAAATTTTCGATATTTTGCGATAACGCGACGGGATACATCGACTCCATCTTCTTTTAGTTTATTCGCAATATCCTGATCGCTCAAAGGGTTATGTATATCTTCAGCATCGATCATTTTTTTTATTTGGATCTCAATGTTATGCCGGGAAACTGAATTATAATTTATATCCTTTCCTGCTTTGCTTGTGAAAAAATCTTTCAGACACATGATCCCGAAAGGAGTATCAGCATATTTGCTTCTTACAACTCTCGATATAGTGGATTCATTTACCTGAAGTTCCTCTGCTATCGTTGAATACGTAAGAGGATTCAAAAATCCACTGTCCTCATAGAAGAAACCAGTCTGGTTATTAATAATAGATTGAGTAACTCTTTCTAATGTTCTTCCTCTAAGGTAAATTGATTTTATAAGAAATTTAGCCGAATTTATCTTATTTCTTACATATTCCACAGCCACTTTATCTTTCCTGACCTGTTTGAGAATTTCTTTATATCTTCTGCTCATTCTTATTTTTGGAAAAGAAAAATCATTAATGATAATCTCATATTTACCATCAATCTTTTTTATTATAACATCGGGTATTACATAATTGGTTTGATTATTTTGTAACCGCAAGCCAGGTTTCGGGTCTAATCGGGAAATCTTCTGTTTCAAACTTAAAACCATATTCATTGTAATTCCAAATTTTGAAGCTATCTTCTTGTAGCGTTTATGTATAATATCATCGAAATTTTCTTTTATCAATTCGTTCAGCATTTCGTTCTTTGTATTATCATCAAGCTGAGCTAAAAGACATTCCTGGATATTTCGAGCAGTTATCCCACACGGGTCAAAATGCAAAATTGTTTGATGAATTTTTTTTACTTTTTCTGCAGCAATTCCATATTCCTCTGCTAATTTTTCTATACTGTAATCTTTCGGCAGAAATCCATGATCATCGATACTGTCGATCAAATCGTAAGCGAATTCATATTCCCTTTTTTCTAATTTTATTTCATCAAGCTGGTCAATGAATTTTATTTTTTTGTTTTCTTTTGTTTTTAGAACCTGGTCGAAATTAATACCTTCCGGAACTTGAATGCTGGTTGTGTTATCATTGTAAAAATCATAGAAAGAATCCAGGATTTCGCTGAGTTCTTTTGTTTCTTCCAGAGTTTTTTTCAGTTCAGGATCGCTTTCCTTATTCAATGTTTCCGAGATGTTCTCGGTAATTTGTTCGTTCTCACCCTCTTCATCTTCTTTAAACTCCTGTAACTCAAGCATCGGATTTGTTACCATTTCCTGTTTCAGATGAGTTTCAAGCTGCATAAGCGGCATAGCAAGCATTTCAAGAGATTGAAGCATCTTGGGTTTCAACAACATATTCTGCGTTTGCTTCTGGTAAAGAGTTTGTCTCATTTTTTCCATTTCAGTTTCTTTTAATCTCCATGTATTTTAAACAATTTTAGAATAAACATTATGTTCTACTCATTACTAAAAGGATTTGTAAATCTGTCTCCAAGATAAACCTCGCGAGCTTTTTCATTGTTCACCAACTCCCTGGAAGTACCGGACAAAAGTATTTCCCCGTTAAATATAATGTAAGCTCTTTCTGTGATTTTCAAAGTTTCTAATACATTATGATCCGTAATGAATATCCCGATTTTTTTTTTACTGAGTTTCCCGATAATATCCTGAATATCTGCAACAGCCAGAGGATCAACACCGGCAAATGGTTCATCCATCAGCATAAATGAAGGAGAAGTAACAAGTGAACGTGTGATCTCCAGTTTTCTTCTTTCACCACCGGAGAGTGTAAATGCTTTTTGTTTGGCAAGATCAGCAAGACCTAAATCTTCAAGATGCTCTTCCAATCTTCGTTTTCTTTCTTTTTTAGATATATCGATAGTTTCAAGAATAGCCATAATATTCTGCTCTACAGTCAATTTATGAAAAATAGAAGGTTCCTGGGCAAGATAACCGATACCGAGTTGTGCGCGTTTATACATAGGTAATCCGGTAATTTCAATATCATTATAAAAAACTTTACCTTCATTAGCTTTTATCAGCCCCAGGATCATATAAAAAGTTGTAGATTTCCCAGCTCCGTTTGGTCCTAAAATTCCAACGATCTCACCCTGGTTTATGTAAATACTTACTTTATTAACAACTTTCCTCTTTCCGTATATCTTAATTAGATTTTTTGTTTCTATTCTTTTCATATCCGATTTTATTTTTAAAAAATTCTACTAATTTGTCAAGGTTTTGTTGGAACTTTGTAATTAGGTTGGAATAGAATATGCTCAAAGTAGTTTTTATCTAATTGAACTATAATATCTTTATCTATTTCTTATGGAATTTATATAAACCCTGCACCTGCTTTCTCATATCAATTGTTTCGATTTCATTTTCATTGTTTATGGAAATAATGAGGTGTTTACCTGTAGCTTCGTTGATAGCCATATCTTTATCATCAGTTTTATCCTGATGATAATAGGAATCTACATTATCTTGTGCATCAAAGAGTTTCACTTTCCCATCTTCAAAATCGAAATACATTGAGTTTGCTGTTACCCAGCTATTATCAGAACTTTCCTCTTCGGTTTTAAAATATACAGAACAGGAATCTTTCAGGATCGCTTTTTTCATTTTTCTATCTTCAAAAAGGAGTTGAAGTTCAATAGCAGATGCATCAGCACGTTCGGAACTAAATTTCGGATCACCTAAATAGATGGCTTTATCTTCCTGTGCAAAATATAATAGAAAGTCACTGGTTAATTCAAATTCAGTGGATTGAGTTATCACATTGAAAGTAGCAACCACTTTCTCAAAATCTTTGAAGTATTCTATTTTCTCTGCAGAAATTTGAATGGAGTCTTCACCTGCCAAACTCAAAACCGGGTTTTTCATCAGGTAGCCATAACCGTCTTTAATATAATAATTAAGCTGCTCACAAGAACCATTAAGGTCTTCACGCTCGTCATACATCCTTACATTTTCGAGCGCATATAATTCTCTCTCTTTCCTGAAATAATCCACATGTTCTGCATTAAAAGTACGGATAGTCGAATCTTTGTGAGCTTCATTAACGAAAACATTTTCATCAAGAACCAACTTTTCTGTTATACGGAAATAATCTACTTTATCTGCATATAGGCTTAATGTATCATCATAAACTTCCACATTACCCCGTAGTCTTGCTATTTTTTCTTCTTCAAAGATATCTGCTTTATCGGAAAAGAATTCTGTTTCCCCATAAAAAAAATGCACATTTCCTATCAAATTCGTGATATATTCCTCGTTCACTTTCGTAAGGATTAGTTTGTCTGCATTGATGAGTCTATAGGGTTGAAGTTCGGTTTCTTCCGAATAAAGGAACAAAGAATAAAACAAAAAAGATACAAAAGAAATCTTCAGAAAGATGTTCTTACCAGTCAATATCTTTTTCATCCAGTTTTCCTTCTGCGCTTACACTGATTATCTCAACTCTATCCAGGTAAATATCTGTTTTCATTTCCGCCCCATGAAGAACATTCCCTTCACGGATCATTGTTACACCCTGTTTTGCGAATATCTGTTCTGTATTTCTATTAAGGATCATATAGGGTGCTTTCATTGTTCCATTTTCACTTTTCACGATCACATTCCCTATTCCGGTGAGGATGTTCTTTGCATCATCCACTTCTGCTTTATCGCAGGAAAGAGTAGATTTTATCGTAGCATCCGGGTTATAGAATATGATGAATACGGTATCTGCAAATGTTTGTTTTGTCTCGTAATATTTATACATATGAACAGCGGTGAGTTCATAATCGATCACATCGTCGGTAGTTGCAATGACCTTAATGGAATCTGCCTGTTCATCCGGCATCTTGTCTTCTATTGGAAGATAAGACATATCCTCTGCTTGCGTACATGCAAAAAACAACAATATCAGGCTACATATTTTCAAGACTGGAAATAAATTTCTGCACAACTTCTTCATAAATTCCCTGTTCTTTTAAAATGATCTCGATAAATTCCCGGACTGCTCCTTCCCCGCCTTTTCTTTTTGTAATTATATCCACTTTATTTTTGATACTTTCAAACGCATCATTCGGAACAGCAGAAATTTGGCATTTTTCCATTACCGGATAATCGTTCCAGTCATCTCCGAGATATGCTATATTTTCCCAACCCAGATGCAGATCATTCAAAAGTTCTTCCGTCTTTTTTATTTTGTTTCTTATCTTCTGGAAAAGCAGTGTAATTCCCAGTTCCTCACAACGTTTAGTTAGCATTTCAGATTTTCTTCCCGTGATAATGGCAATCTTGATCTCACTAAATGAAAGCAATTTTATCCCCAATCCGTCTTTTGCAGAAAAATTCTTGAGTTCGTTTTGATTGCTATCATAGACCACCTTTCCGTCTGTAAGAACTCCGTCACAATCCAGGATCAATAATTTTATTTTATCAAACTCTTTCACATTTACCTCATATCTCATTAGTTATTAAAGTGAAGAATAACCTGCTCAAGTTGTTTTACATAAGCCAGCAGCTTGTGCTGCATTAAAACACACTCAAACATTCATCCAGTATTTTTGAAATTTTATCCAACGGTAGCATCGTATCGGCATCGCTGAGAGCTTTCTTCGGATTCGGATGTGTCTCGATGAACAAACCGTCCACCATACCGGTAGCCAGTGCGGCTCTTGCCATCATCGGTGCAAATTCGGGAGTTCCTCCGGATGTTTTATCTACAGAAGGTTTCTGCAGACTGTGCGTTACATCGTAAATAACAGGATATCCGATCTTTTTCATAATGGCAAAACTTCTGAAATCCACTACCAGGTTATGATACCCGAAAGTTGTTCCCCTTTCTGTGAGCAGGATCTTGCAATTATTCACGGAGAGCACTTTTCCCGCAGCAGCTTTCATATCTTCCGGTGCCATGAATTGCCCCTTCTTGATATTTACGATCCTTCCGGTTTTTGCCACAGTTGTTATCAGGTCTGTCTGGCGGGAAAGGAAGGCAGGAATCTGAAGAATATCTGCTACATCGGCAACTGCGGCAACTTCGGAAATATTATGAACATCGGTGAGAATAGGTACCTTAAATTCTTCCTTTATCTTTTGCAGAATTTTCAGTCCCTTTTCCAGCCCAGCACCTGTTGGAGAATTTATCGATGTACGATTTGCTTTTATATATGATGATTTGAAGACAAAAGGGATATTTCTTTTACCGGTTTCTTCGAGCAGTTTTTCGGCAACTTCGAACATTAGTTTTTCGTTTTCCACCACACACGGTCCAGCTATCAGGAAAAATTTATCTTTATTTAATAACGTCTGATATAAACTCATTACTACTCCAGTTATACTTTTTACAATTGCCATCTCAAACATCGATTCTTTTGTGTCCAGATTTTTTTTCCTTGCCTTTTTGGGCTTTATTTGGATTTGTTCTCTCGGTATATTTTAATTATCCAGAGGAATAATGAGGATCGTAATAATATTATTAATGCTTTTCGGAAGTTTATACGCTTCGGAAAAGCCCCAGCTTGCACGTCTGCATTACAGCGGCGGTGGAGATTGGTATAATGATCCCGACACTTTACCGAACCTTGTTGAATACCTG
>JAUVLE010000225.1 GCA_030595905.1 Candidatus Cloacimonadota bacterium
TATTTGTTTATAAAGATCAATTATTTAAAAAAAACCTGGTGATTAAAAACTCAAATCGGATTTATTGCAAATTCATCAACTCTAATTGAGTTCGTCTCATCACTTTCACTCTATTTTCTGCTAATTATGCAGAACCCTTTATTAATTTAAAGGGTTCTGCAAAATTGACAATTTCACTTCATTTGTCATTCTCGTGAAAACGGGAATCCACTGAAATAAAGAATTTTGGATTCAGCATCATCCGTCAATAGCCGGAGTAAACAGTACAGAATGACAACAACACTCCATTTTGTAAGACTCATTTTTTAATAAAAGAAAACATTTTATTGCATACCCGGAGATAAATAATTATTTTCTTTCTTTAATGTCAATTATATTTTAAAAAGTTTTTTTGAATTAATATATTTCGGGGTTAGGCTAGAGAAAAATTCCCTAACCAGAATAATGGATTCCCGATCCAGTCGGGAATGACAGGAATAGGAGATATTTTTTTTATCCTGTGTTACACAAGTTTGAAAAATCTTGTAAGTTAATTATGAAACAACTTAAGTCAATATCATCCGGTAGCTGCCGGACAACTTAACTCAAGTTTTTTTCAGTTCAATAATCCCAGAAATCCTGATCCAGACAAAAAAAACGCCCCGGAAAACCGGGACGCTATATTCTTTTATTAAGTAACGGATTATTTCAACAGGATCATTTTCTTGGTGCTGGTATATCTTCCGTCAGATCTCATCTTGTATAAGTAAACTCCGCTTGAAACAGAGTTACCATTGTCATCTTTTCCGTTCCAGACGATCGTGTGATCTCCAGCAGTAATATCTTCATTAATCAATGTTTTGATCTTTTGTCCTTTCGTATTGAATATCTCAATTGATACATTTCCTGCTTCCTTAATTGAGAATGCAATATTTGTAACAGGACTGCGTCCGGCACCTGACGGATTAAATGGATTCGGATAGTTGTTTCCTAACTCTATAGCACCGATAACAACATCTCCTGCTTCTGAGCCGGTAAATGTGAATGGGTATTGTATAATTTCAGATTCGCCCGGATCATCATAAACAGCAGAAACACCGGCAATGTACTCTGTTCCTATTGTAAGACCTGAATATTGATAGAACAAGTATTCGATGTTAGTTGCTACAGGTGTGATCATATCATCAAGATAAACATTATAGCCGATAAGTTCACGAGAATTTACAATATGTGTATTGGGAATATGTACATAATTCACAGCTCTCTCTACACAAGTTTCTTTTTGTGCAATCACAGGTATTACGGGTGTCATATCCGTTGGCTGACCTACATATACATTATCAATAGAGATTGCACTACCATCATTAAGGTTATCAGCTACTACTTCTCTGAAGGCAATGTAAACATCAGTTCCTGCAGATACAAAATCTGTTAAGTTATAGGTAAACTGAGCCCAATCTGTAGGACTGCCAACGAGAAATTCAATTTCAGCAACAACAACATCAAATGCACTTACGTCATTTTGAACTGTTGTAGAAATAAGAACTTCTACGTAATCGAAATATGAATCATAGTAGTAGACCATCCAGAAATCGAGCACATCACCATCTTGAACTGTGATTTGAGGAGTGATCAGCCATTGATCATTACTGGAAGCACCACCTGTTGTCCATGTACAATATGCCTGCCAGTTGCCACCATCAGGACAAGCTGTAGCTTCACCTCCAGTCCAACCGGGAAGAGGTGTGGTTCCAAGTTCAAGAGGTTCCCAGCCTGTTCCACCATCAGGATTAAGTTTAAGCCATCCATCAGGAGGGAAAGTTCCTTCAAAACCTTCGAAAAGATCTCCGCCACCAGCTGGAGGATCCCAGGTTGCATAGCCACCTCCCGTTACATAAAGGTTTTGTGGTGGGTCAAATGTTGAAGGGATATGATTAAGTGTCAGATCTACTCCCGGTGTTGTAAGTCCAACGTCAACTACAACGCCTGTAACAGTATCCGGTTCATATCCAACAAGGGTAGCTGTTACATCATACGTTCCTGCACCAATTACGATTGAATAGTCTCCATTTACATCTGGATTGACCGTAACGCTGCCTGCGGTTACTTCAGCATCCTGCACATTTCCTGCGCCGCCAACGAGTGCAACATTTCCTTCTATCGTTCCGGGATCTCCACCGCCGCCGGTACCATACAGGGCAAAGCTGAGATCATGACCTGCAAAAGCCGGCCACATTGTATAACTTGAAAGCCAGTCTGTTCCACTCCCAAAGCCGTCAAGTGGATTTATCCAGTAAAACTCGGTACCATATTGGTCGGTATGCGGCTGCCAGCCCCACTGTCCGCCAACAGCGAATTCACAGGTGTATTGCCAGGCAACCCAATAGATACCTTCTGTTAATGTTACAACAGGAGACAGAGTAATATTCAGGTTACCAATTCCATCATCCACAACAACACAAGCCGGAATGTCAAAAAGCTCTGTTCCGGGCATACCGGGTGCATCTTCATAGATCTTAAAATTACCGAAACCTGTTCCAGGTCCGGCACCATTCCAGTATCCACCGAGGACATCCATCTCATCGATATTCCATGTTTCTCCAGCCGGAACTTCAAAGTCATCTGCTCCCCAGCAATCATAAACATCAAAAGACGAATCTACAAAATCCTGAGCTGCGATCACTCCGTCTCCTGAGGGATTTGAGATTTGATCGTAAAGCAGATCACGTGAACTGAAACTGAAGTTTCTTTGTCCTATCTGGATCGGGTCAGAGTTCAATGTGATCTCTGCGAATGCACTGCTTACAAAAAGCAGCATAGTTAATAAAATTACACTTTTTTTCATTTCATTTCTCCTTCTTGTCACGGCGTAGCTAACATCTTTCTATAAATCTCAGCGTAGCCGGATTTTTTTTCTTTGTTTCATAAAATTTTTATTCAAAAAATCAGATTGCGATAGTAACGTCTCATTTACTTTTGATATTATCAACTTACGTGCTTTTACTAAATTATTCATAAACTGTATTTATTTCCCCAACTATAAATCCAAATATAATCATTTTCCTTGTGGTACGAATTATTTTTTCAATTAATTCTGTCAATTAATTAAATCGATATTCAGCTTCCCTTTTGAAAATATAATAGAGCCTGTTATAAAAAGTCATTAACCACCAGTCTTCGCTTATCAAAGAATAAGAAGACATTAGCCTCGACTTGACTGGCTGATGAAAACAGATAATAAGGTTTAAATATGAATTTCTATGCTACATTTATCCAAAATAGAATAAATTTAACTTTGAAAGTTATCTGTTTTTGTTGTTATTGAGGTTTTTAGAATGAACTTATAATTGAAAATATCGGTCTAATGGAAACGAAACGGTTAAAGATTTTGTGGACAGGTTACAGAACTTTCAGAGAAGATTTATTGATATATTTAGATTGTTTCGGGAAAAGCATCTTTGCAAGAGATCTCGTACCTGCATTCCAATCTTATTTTGGTACAATAACAATATAAAAAGAGCCTGACCACTTGCAAGCGGTCAGGCTAACTTCCCATATTTCATTTCACCAGAGGACTTGTCCGCCATTATTTTAGGAGGACTGGTGAGCCACACTATTTCATAAGGACTTGTCCTGCCTGCCCCGATAACTATCTGGGGTGAAATCTCTTTTTTTATTTCATCAGGATCATTTTCCTGGTTGAAATATATTTTCCTGTTTTCATCTTATAGAAATAAACACCGCTGGATACATTCTTACCACTGTTGTCTTTTCCATTCCAGTTTACTGTATAATTGCCGCTTTCCTTATCTTCATTTACAAGTATTTTCACAAGCTGTCCTCTCATATTGTAAACTTCAAGAGTTGTGTAACCTGCTTCTTTAATTGAGTATGCTATGTTGGTTTCAGGATTGAATGGATTGGGATAATTGTTTCCTAACTTTGTAGCAGCAATAACGATGTCATCAACTCCTACAATTACTTCAAGTGTAAGATCTATATCCGGTGTTATAATCCCTTCTTCTACAATAACGTCTAATACCGTATCGGGATCATAGCCGTCAAGAGTAGCTGTTACATCGTATGTGCCGGGGTTTATCTGGATGGAATAATCTCCATCTATATTCGGATTAACTGTAACACCACCAGCAGTTACTTCAACTTCTTCGATGTTTCCTGTGCCGCCATCGAGTGTAACATGTCCTTCTATGAAGCCCGGATCGGGAGGAGTTCCAGTTGCATAAACGCCTACATTATCAATTGTCCACCACCAGTCCCAACCGGGTTGTACAGAATGAAAACGTACTAATACGTTAGATTGACCTGCGGCATAAGCAGTTATATCAATTATCTCATGAGTTTCGCGCACATCATCATCCCAGCTAATCAAGTTATCCCAATTTGCGCCGCCGTCGTTAGAAATATCTACATAAGCCCAGTCACTCGCACTAATATAATTCCAGTCGTTATCAAATTGAAGGTTAGCAGTATT
>JAUVLE010000148.1 GCA_030595905.1 Candidatus Cloacimonadota bacterium
TATTTGTTTATAAAGATCAATTATTTAAAAAAAACCTGGTGATTAAAAACTCAAATCGGATTTATTGCAAATTCATCAACTCTAATTGAGTTCGTCTCATCACTTTCACTCTATTTTCTGCTAATTATGCAGAACCCTTTACATTTTTTTAAGGGTTCTGCATAATTCATATAAAACCACTGAAGTTGTTAAGTGCAGGTTTGTGTTACATTTCTTCCCACAGTTAATCCGGCAGCTGCCGGAAATGCTATAATACGTATCGAATTAACCCACAAGTTCAGTTGTGAGTAAAGGCAAACCCACAAATAAAAATTTCAACCGATTTATCGGTTTCTGAAATTTTACCCAATTATGCAGAACTCATTACATTTTTTTAGTTAAAATTTATTGCAAGATCAAGCATTTAACGTCAAGGGAATTTTTAATTTAGAATGATATATATAATATTGAGAGTTAATATAGTAAGTCTGAATAAAATTCAGCAGCAAAATAAGGAGTGCCATCTTCAAGAGAAAATTCTTGACGTTGAGTTGTCGTTTTTTTTGGTGACTTCCTGTACGGGGCGTAGCGCAGTCCGGTTAGCGCACTGGTTTTGGGAACCAGGAGTCGGAGGTTCGAATCCTCTCGCCCCGACCAGTTCATTAGAAATGGTTTGACAGAGAAAAGAGATTTCTAATTTTTCTCTTATCAAACAAAAGGGCGTGTAGCTCAGTTGGGAGAGCGCCTGCCTTACAAGCAGGTGGTCGGGGGTTCAAGTCCCTCCGCGCCCACCATTTTTTGCCGGTTTGAAATATAACCGGTTTTTTTATATTCAAATACAAATATTTTCATATTGAAACTTCCATAATAGGCAAAATAAAATGCAATAAGCAACAGATAATTGATCTCAGTGTAACCCGCATGTAAATTTCAAATAAAATTCTTGACTCAAAACACGTATAAAAATAGTCATTCATTTCGTATAAATGAGGATTGATGGCAAAAAGAAAAAATAAAAAAAAAGCAAATAATGATTTCGTATATGTATTTCTATTAGCGATATTCATTCTTTTTGTTCTTTATTTTAATTTCGATAAAATATCTAATCTTGTAAATAATTCAACATCGGAACCATCAAGAGTAAATATAAAAGAGATACTGGAAAAAAGATCGGTTTCCTACGCAATTGCTCATTCGAAAGAACTCCTTGGGATCAAAGATAAATATTACAAACATCAGATCTGCAATGAAATAGTTCATATTTCATTAGGAATAGACCGCACAGAAATGGATTTGAACTATGCTAATATGATACTTTCCGGTCAGATTGAATTAACCGGTGGTGTTATTCTTTCCGGAACAGAAAAAAATAATCGTCAGATCCTTGAATATCTCGATCCTGCTGATTCTCAAAAATATGTTGTAACTATTTATTATATACGTTCCAATCCGAATACAAAAAAGAAAATTAGACTTGCCATTGTAGTTGATGACTTTGGTATTCAGAATGATGAACTTCTGGATGACTTTTGCTCTTTAGATAAAAATATTACTTTTGCCATTCTACCAGATCAAAAATTTTCAAAGATCGTTATGCTGAAAGCAGCCAAAACAGGTCACGAAACTATGATACACATCCCGATGGAACCCGTAAGTTACCCCAGAAATAATCCCGGACCAAATGCTATCTATGTTCATCTTTCCGAAAGAGAAATAAGAAAACGAATTGGAAAATTCATCAAACAGCTTCCTCTCTGTGTTGGTGCAAATAATCATATGGGTTCACTTGCCACCACCGATAAAGGAGTGATGAAAACCGTTCTGAAAGTACTGAAAGACAATGATCTATATTTTGTTGACAGCCGAACAACCCAGTCATCCATAGCTTATGACGTAGCCAAAAAAATGATGATGCCAACCTTCAGATCGAATCTTTTTCTGGATACTCCGAATATTTCCGAAAAAACTTTTAAAACAAAGATCGCTCAATTAAAAGCGTTATCAAAGAAAAGAGATAAAATACTGGTTATCACGCATTGCGCGACAAGAGAACGTTATGTTTTTTTGAAAAGATTAATAAAAGAAATCGAAGATATGAATTTTGAGATCGTACCTGTCTCCAAATTATTTAAAAGCAACCTGCCTGAAATATTATAAAATAAAGGGAAAATATGGAAATCTTCAAAGCAATAATTTTAGGGATCATCCAGGGGCTTACCGAATTTCTGCCTATCAGCAGTTCGGGGCATCTGGTGCTTGCAGAACATTACTTAAAGTTTGAAATGCCGGATATAACTTTTGAGATATTTTTACATCTCGGCTCTGTAATCGCAGTCATTTTGTATTTCAGGAAAGACATTTTGAACCTGTTAAAATCATTGTTTATTTATTCAAAGGATGAAGTTACTCATTCAAACAACCGAAAAATCATATTTTATTTATTTGTTGCCACAGTAATTACTGCTTTCATAGGTTATTTTTTTGAGGAAACAATTCAAAAAGCATTTACTTCTCTTTATATTCCAAGCATCATGCTTTCTGTAACAGGAATTATTCTAATTGTATCTGACAAGATCGAATCACAGGGACTGGGATCACATCAACTGGGAATAAAAAAATCCATCCTGATAGGATTGGGACAGGCTTTCGCCATTTTACCCGGAATTTCTCGTTCTGGAACTACCATCGCCCTGGGCATATTTACGGGTCTGAAGCGGGAAGAAGCTGCCCGATTTTCCTTCCTGCTTTCTGTTCCCATCATTCTGGGAGCAAATGTGCATAAGATGTCAGAGTTCTCAAATCTTCCAAAAACTATGCTGCTTCCATATTTATTTGGATTAATAGCTGCATTTATATCGGGATATATGGTAATATCTCTTCTTATTTCTTTTGTAAAAAAACAAAAACTGAAATACTTTGCTTATTATTGCTGGCTGGTCTCCATAGTCACACTTATTCTTTATCTTGTGGGGTGATATGAAAGATCAAAAAAGCTACAGGCATTATGAATTTTTACAAGAATTCAAGAAGCAGAAACCGGTGCCGGCATATCTCATCACAGGACCGGAAACATACTACATAGATAAAGTAATTAAAATCATCATAGACAGGTTCGTAACTTCCGGTTCAGAAGATTTTGATCTTATTACCCTTTATGGTGATGATTGTTCGGGAGTTAATGTTCTGGAACAACTTGAAATGATGCCATTCATGGCAAAATACCGTCAGGTTATCCTTAAGAACTTTGATAGAATGAAACTCGATGCAAAGAATCTGATTGCAGAATATTTAGAAAATCCTGTTCCCACTTCTATCCTGATCTTGACTGCCGAGAAGATCGATGGAAGGATCACTGCCAATAAAAACATTTCCCGCAAGACATTGAATATTACCTGTCTGCAGCCATACAATCAGGAAGATATTATCAGGTGGCTCAGGGCTGAACTCCGTCAGCGAGATATTTTCATGAATAACGAAGCTATCAATCTTTTTGCTAACAGCATCGAGACGGATTATATGATAGCTTCCAATGAACTTGAAAAGCTGATCATCCTTACAAAAAATGCGCGGGATATAACCCTGGATGACGTAATCGAATCGGTTGGGAAATCCAGAGCTAATACGATATTCGAACTTCAAAACAATCTGGGCAGAAAAGATCTGAAAAAATCTCTATCCATTCTGGAAAACATGTTCGCCAATGAGGACCCACCAAAGATAGCGGTCTTTATTGTTACAATGATCACCCGCTTTTTCTTCCAGTTATGGAAAGTTATGGCATTAAGAAAAAAAAATATTAGTGATTCAGAAATTACCAGCAGACATCTAAACGATATTTATTACAAATATAGAAGCAATTACCTGGGTTATGCAAATAATTATACCAATGAAAAATTAAAACATAATTTTTCATTACTATTGCAGGCAGATATCGAGCTTAAATCGTTGAATATAAAAGAAGAAATAATATTAGAAACTTTGATCTTCAATATCTGCAGGGATATAAGGTAATTCTTTGAATAGTAAATTTCGTTCCGGATTTGTTTCTATCGTTGGAAAACCAAATGTAGGTAAATCTACATTAATGAATAAACTGCTCGGTGAAAAAGTATCGATTATCTCGCCAAAACCGCAAACAACAAGACAGCAGATAAAAGGTATTCTTACCGATGAAGACAAGCAGATCATCTTTTTGGATACTCCCGGTTTTGTTGAAGCTCGTTATGAACTTCATACAAAAATGCTGGAATATCTCAGGAATGCTCTCAAAGATTCCGATGTTATTGTTTTTATTACGGATGCACATAAATTCCCCACAGAATATGATAAAAAAATATGTTCACTTCTGAATAATCTAAAAGCTCCCAAAATCGCTCTTTTAAACAAAATCGACCTTGTTGAACAGGATGTCGTGGTAAGAAAATTGAAAGAACTGAATGAAATGGATTTTGAAAAAGTTATTCCTATTTCCATTCTGAATAATTCCGACTTTTCCTGCTTACTTGAGACTATAACGGGCTTTCTTCCTTTTAACCCGCCATTTTATGATCCCGATGAAATTTCCGATCTGCCTATGAGATTTTTTGCTCAGGAACTTATACGGGAACAGATATTCCTCAGATATCGTGATGAGATCCCGTATGCTTCTTCTGTGGTTGTAGAATCCTTTAAGGAATTACCAAATAAAATTGAAATCTCAGCGAACATCTGGATAGAGCGAAAATCTCAAAAACCAATAATTTTAGGAAAAGGCGGAGAGAAAATAAAAGCACTGAAGAAAGCTTCGGAAAACGAGATGTACAAGTTGCTGGGAAAAAGAATAAAATTAGAATTATGGGTAAAGATCAAAGCAAATTGGCGAAAGAAAAAAAATGCTTTACGTGAATTTGGATATCTGTAAAAAATTGAGTTAGAAATTATTTGACATCAAATTCCATAAAAAATTATTTGTTTCAATCCATTTGGAGGATTAGTTCTAATTGGTAAGACAGCGGTCTTGAAAACCGCCGGGCTTTGCCCTTGGGGGTTCGAGTCCCTCATCCTCCGCCAGAAATATATAGAAGTGGAGAGGTGACCGAGCTGGCTGAAGGTGCGCGCCTGCTAAGCGTGTGTGGGGGTTAAACTTCACCGAGGGTTCGAATCCCTCCCTCTCCGCCAGTTTGATAAATAGATAATTGTTGGGCCGTCGACAAGTGGTAAGTCACATGGTTTTGGTCCATGCATTCGGGGGTTCGAATCCTCCCGGCCCAACCATTTAAGAAAGCCGCATTTTTGTGGCTTTCTTTTTTTTCGTCCTCTCTTTTTATTCGATAATCAAAAATGATTTGACCTATTATTATTTTTTATAAGTTTTGTTATTATCTTTTATTAGAAATGAATTGTGGTTTTCTCTCTGAAGAAATGGTAGAAAAATTATGGATAAAAAAAGAATACTGATAGTTGAAGATGAGCGTTTAATAGCCGAAGATATTAAAAACACTCTGACAAGTTTAAATTATGATGTCATCGATATCATCTCTACAGGCGAAGAAGTAATCAAACGCATAGATAAATTGCACCCGGACATGATATTGATGGATATAATGCTGGAAGGAAAATTGAACGGGATAGAAACATCTGCTTACGTAAAGAAAAAACATAATATACCGATCATTTATTTAACTGCATATGCCAATGATGCTATTATAAATGAAGCAAAATTTACGGAACCATTTGGATATGTAATAAAACCTTTTCAGGAAAAATATCTTCATGCTTCTATCGAAATGGCTTTCTATAAACACTCGACGGACAGTATTTTAAAAGAAAGCGAAAAAAAATATCGTACTCTATTCAACAGCATCGGAGATCCCATATTTACTTTTTCCAAAAAAGATCATCGCTTCCTTGACTGCAATTCAAGTGCCTTGAGTATTTATGGATTCTCGAAAGAGGAACTAAAAGAAATGACCATATTCGATCTTCATCCACCTGAAGAAAGAAAGATCGTAAAAAATCATTTATCTTCCAGAGAATTGAAAGAACTTTTTATTTTTACTCATTTGAAAAAGAACGGTGAAAGTATAGTGGTGGATATTCTGACGAATGACACCGTTTATGAAGAAGAACCGGCATGGTTAGTCATTGTACATGATATTTCATTAAGAAAAAAAGTTGAAGAAAAATTACAAACCACCATATCCAGATTATCAGTTGTATTTAAAAATGTTTCAAATATCATCTTATACGAAATTGGTGGAAAAAGACGCTTCGTCTCAGAAAATATTTTGAATCTTATAGGTTATCCTGCAGATGTATTCATAAAAAATAAAAATGAATTTAAAGATCTAATGCATCCGAAAGACAGATATATCGTTCGGGATAAGGTCCTTAATTGGAGAAAAAGCGGTGCAAAAGAAATGCTTACATTATGGTATCGCATCAAGTCTCCAAAAGGTTTAGATATCTGGATAGAAGACAGGATGGTTTTGATCTCTCCAAAATTCGGGAAAAAATATATCACGGGTATTTTGATCGATCATTCCGAATTAAAAGAAGCTGAAGAAGAACTCAAGAAAAGTGAATCACGTTACAAAGCTGTGGTCGAAGATCAAACAGAATATATAAATCGCTTTATGGAAAACGGCACATTAACCTTTGTTAATGAAGCATATTGCAGGTTTACACAAAAAACAAGTGCTGAGCTGGTCGGCTCAAATTGGATTTCTGAACTTGATAAAGAAAGACAGAAATTCTTTAAAAAATTCTTTAAAGAGCTTTCCGTAAAAAATTCTGTGAAAACACACGAATTTAAAAAAGACCTTGCAGACGGAAAAGAACAATGGTCAGAATGGACATATAGAGCTATATTTAATGAAAAGAATGAAATTATTGAATATCAATCTGTAGGTAAAGATATTTCTGCCCGGAAAAAGGCTGAAGAAGAAAGAGAAAAGATCAAGGATCAACTTAATCAATCTCAAAAAATGGAACTTGTCGGAAGGCTTACCGGTGGAATAGCTCATGATTTCAATAATCTTCTCACTGCAATTAATGGTTATATTGAAGTTGCACGTTCAAAACTTCCTTCAGATCATCCTGCCCTTACCGATATCGAAGTCATTGCAAATTGTGGAAATAAAGCCAGAAATCTGATAAAACAATTATTAGGTTTTTCTCGCAAACAGATAATAGAACAAA
>JAUVLE010000285.1 GCA_030595905.1 Candidatus Cloacimonadota bacterium
CTATCATGGAAGCTCTTTTCCACGGTTTTTTGAAAGAAATTTCAGTATCTCCAAAAGTAACTACATCTTTATTAAAAACTTTTTTAGCAATATGCAGGATCATATCTTCGGTGATATTCATCATATCGTTATAATCTGCATACGCCTGATAGAGTTCCAACATGGTGAATTCAGGATTGTGCGTTCTATCCATTCCTTCATTTCGGAAGTTTTTCCCGATCTCAAAAATACGTTCAATTCCACCAACGATCAATCTTTTGTGATAAAGCTCCAGGGCAATACGCAAATAAAGATCAATATTCAGTGTGTTGTGATGTGTGATGAAAGGGCGCGCATTTGCCCCGCCATACAGCGACTGTAAAATGGGCGTTTCCACTTCCATAAATCCTTTATTGTTCAGGAAGCTCCTGATCTCTTTGATTATCTGCGCGCGAATTTTAAATGTCTGTTTTACTTCCGGATTTAAGAGAAGGTCAAGATAACGCTTGCGATAACGAAGCTCAATATCGGTAAATTCATCAAAACGCTGTTTTTGACCATCGACTATTTTCTCTTTTACGGTTGGAAGCGGAAGCAGGCTTTTTCCTAAAACCGTAACCTGATGTGCACGGATGGAGAATTCACCACGCTGTGTAACAAAGCACACACCTTCTATCTTAACAAAATCACCGAGATCAAGCAGCTTAAAAACTTCATAATTTTCTTCACCAACTTTTTCTTTCTTCACAAAGATCTGCATATTCCCGCTGTCATCTGCAATATTGCCAAAACCAACTTTACCCTGACGACGCATTGCCTTCAATCTTCCGGTTATTGTTACAACTTCTTCCGAAGAAATGTAATTATCCTTATTTTTTATTAATATTTTAATTTTATGAGTGCGGGCACTTCGTGTGGGATATGGATCCACACCCAATTCTTTTAGCTTTTCCAGTTTTTGTCTTTTTACTGCAAGTAACTGATTTATGTTCTCCATTTCCTCTCCAAAGTTTTACAATAAGTCTGTTTATTAACTTACTATTCCTAAATAAATCATATAACGTAAATGTCAAGTTGCATTAATTTTATAGTTTAACTCATTCTGCAATCTTTCAATCAAAATAGAAGGAACATAAGATGCTGCAGAAAGATGAACCCTATCCACAGCCCTTCCCCTTGAAATAAGAGGAAGGGAGTAAAAAAAATAATGGAAGAAGAATCTGTCTTTCTGCCTGAGTCACTGTTGTTTATGACAGATCGGTGATCTGTCACTACAGATTTTGTATTTGATATTTTTTCTTGTTTATTACCATTTGACAAATCTATCCATTAAAAATTGATTTGTTAATGAAAAGAGGAAAAATTAAAAAGGAGCATTATGTATGAAAAAAATTACGATAATTTTAACACTTCTTTGTTTAATTACTCTAATAAGTGCAGGAACACTTTTTGTAGGTCTGGAAGGATCTGCACCTCCCACTTATTCAACAGATATGACAGGATTTCCCAATGTAACATGGACTGCCCATTATTCTTTTGATGTAAGCGGTGCTGCCGCAACACCGGATGGAACTATTTACATTATTGAAGGCGCATTCACAACCCATCTCTATGAAGCATCTCTTACATCAGCACCACAACAAATTTGCACAATTAGTGAAGATATGAGCAGCCTTGCTTATGGCAGAGATACACTTTGGGGATTCTCTAATTATGCCAGCACTAAAGGTATTTACAGCATCGACACTACAACCGGAACAGCTACATTGGAATTGGATGTTTATACAGGTACCGGTTTTCGATTCTTTGCTCTCGATTACAATCCTGTTGACGATCTTTTTTATGGCTATACCGAGTATGGAGCTAGCGGACTTTATTCCATAAATATTGATACGGGTGAAATGATCCTGCTAACCGGCACAATTCCTGCAAGTAACGGACAAGGACGCGGAATGGCTGTTGGCAATAATACTGTATATTTAACTGCAACACGCGGTGACGATGGTATTCCATATTTTGCTTATGACATTGCTCAAGGTGTTGGTGGTAACTGGGTAGAATTCCCTAATCCATATCCTGCTTACCATTCAACCGGTGGCGCAGCCTTTATACCCGACCCAATAACTACTATCGAGATTAGCGGGCATGTGGTTGGAAGTGACCAGCCGGAAGTTGGTTTGGAAAATTGTGATGTAATTCTTACGGGAGATGAAACCTATCAAATGCTAACAGATAACAATGGAGATTTTTTATTTCCGGAAGTTGAGCAGAATGATGATTACATTTTGGAAATTACTCTTGAAGGTTATGATATCCATACCGAAACAGTAGTGGTAGGAATTGAAAATATAGATATGGGTACGATAATTCTTAACGAGACAGCTCTTCCTGCCGGTAACGTTGTTGCAGTTGTAAATGTTGAAAACACAGAAGTTTTACTTACATGGAATCCGCCTGCTGTAAGAGAACTCGAATTCTATGATGTCTTCCGTTTTCTGGAAGCTAATAATCAGAATCCTAATGAATGGGATCTGCTCTCTTCTATAATCGATGAAACAGTTTATACAGATACTACGTGGGTACAACTCGAACCGGAATTGTATCAATATGCTGTAGTTGCACAATATACAAACGGCATAACAGCAGAGGCAGCACTATCTAATGTTGTGGAAAAACTTCTCGTTGGAACTGGTATGGAATTGCCGGAAACTTTCATAAATCTGAATAACTATCCAAACCCGTTTAATCCTAGCACAACAATATCTTTTTCAGTACCACGAAATTCCAATTTTGTGAATCTCGAAATTTATAATTTGAAAGGACAAAAAGTAAAAACCTTAACTGTCATCCTGAGTGATGCTCAGCATCGTATCGAAGGATCAGTTATTTGGAACGGAACCGACTTCAAAGATCAACCTGTCTCATCAGGGATCTATCTATATAAACTCATCGTAAATGGCAAAACCGAAGCTACAAATAAGTGTTTGTTGTTAAAGTAGAATTGTAATTATATACAAACAGCTCATTCTGAGAAATTGGGATGAGCTGTTTTTTACTTCACTTTGTT
>JAUVLE010000231.1 GCA_030595905.1 Candidatus Cloacimonadota bacterium
TATTCCGATGATAAGAAAAAAGTTGAACAGATAATCAACAAGTAATTACGTTTAGAACGTCCGGCAGATGTCGGACGTTTTTTTTAGCTTTACGTAATTTATATATTATATAAATCTTGGAAATAATTTCTTTTAAAAAAAGGGAGAATTTTATGGATTTGGAAAAAGCAGGTCTTTCCACTGAAAAATTAGAAGAACTTCAGCAGCTTTCAAATATTGCGCGTGGTGCAATTCTAAAGATGACCACACTTTCAGCTTCCGGTCATCCGGGTGGTTCCATGTCTTCTATCGACTTCCTGATGACACTTTTGCACATGGCAAATATAGATCCGAAAAACCCGAAATGGGAAGAAAGAGACAGGATAATTATCAGTCATGGGCACATCTCCCCCGCTGTATATTCGGCATTTGGTTTGATGGGATTCTTTGATATAGATGACGCAATATCTCAATTCAGACTGGCAGGAAGTAAATTTGAAGGACACGTAGAACCCGATGTGCCGGGAATCGAATGGACAAGCGGAAACCTGGGGCAAGGTCTTTCTGCCGGGTGCGGATTTGCACTTGCCTGTAAACTGAAAAATATTGATAATCATACTTTCGTTCTTATGGGCGATGGTGAACAACAGAAAGGACAATTGAGCGAAGCACGCAGGTTTGCCGTGAAGTACAATTTGAATATAACTGCATTTGTAGATTATAATAAACTTCAGATATGCGGAAATATTAAAGAAATTATGCCGCAGAATATTAAGGAAAATTATCTTTCCGATGGATGGGAAGTAATTGAGATAGACGGACACAGCCTGTTGGAAATTCATGATGTTGTTATAAAAGCCGTCAAGAATGATAAACCAACTTTGATCCTGGCAAATACCATAATGGGAAAAGGCGTTTCCTTTATGGAAAACAAAGAGAAATACCACGGCTCTACTATTTCCGAAGAACAACTGAATGAAGCTTTAAAAGAACTTGGGCTGGAAAATGACTTCGATAAATACAAAGAACTCAGGAATAAATTCAAACCTTCTTCCCAGAAAAATGATAATGAAAATGCAGATTTTAAATTGAATACAGGTAATCTGATAGTTTATGAAGAAACCACGGACAACCGTTCTGCCTGGGGAAATGCAATTACCGATATTGCTTCTATAAATGATAATGCATCAATAGCTGTTTTCGATTGTGACCTTAAGGGAAGTGTGAAAACTAACAAGTTTGAATCTGTCCTTCCGCAGAATTTCTTCCAGGGCGGTATAATGGAACATAACACAGCCGTTGTTGCCGGAGCAATGTCCAAAGAGGGTTTCAATGTTTTCTGGGCTGATTTCGGCGTTTTCGGCGTTGATGAAACTTTTAATCAGCACAGGTTAAATGATATTAACAAGACTAATCTGAAAGTTATCACAACTCACGTAGGTCTCGACGTGGGTGAAGATGGAAAAACCCATCAGTGTATAGATTATCTCGGAGTGATGAAAAACCTTTATCATTTTAAAACCATCATTCCGGCAGATCCGAATCAAACGGACAGGGTAATACGTTATATATCACAGAAATACGGGAACTTCCTGATCCCAATGGGAAGATCAAAACTGGAAATAATTAAAGATAATACAGGAAATATCTTCTTCGATAAAAATTACGAATTCAAGTATGGCAAGGCTGACCTTCTTCGAGATGGAAAAGATTGTGCACTTTTTGTGATGGGAACACTCACAGGTAATGCTGTGGCAATTGCAGATACACTTAAAGGTGATAATATTTCCGTTCAAGTATGGAATATTTCCTGCCCGAATGATCTCGATGAAGATGCTCTGAAAAAAGCTGCTCAAACCGGCGTTATCTTAACTTACGAAGATCACAATGTTCATACAGGACTTGGAAACAGCATCGCTGATAAACTTATGCAGATGGGAGTTTCCTGCAAATTCCACAAATTCGGTGTGGAAGATTACGGCGTTTCCGGAAACAGCAGCGATCTATTTCGAATGTACAAGCTCGATGTTAAATCGGTTTTAGATAGAATAAAGAAAATAATTCTTTGACAATTTTTTTGAAAAAATAAAAAATAAGAACGAATTTTAAATTCATGGAGAAAAAATGTTAAGATCTATAATTAATCGCAAGTTATCAGGGAAAAAAGTATTGAGCTTAATAATATTGGTTGCGGCTATGAATATTATTTTTATTCATGTTAGCAGTCTTTGGGCAGAGACAATTGCGGTTCTTCCATTTTATTCTCTGGGGATCGATGAGATATCCATTCAAACTGCAGAAAGTATATTGAAAAATGATATACGGAAGTTGAGTTCCATGCACATAATATCACAGGAAAAAACAATTGAAGCACTTGCAGGAGAACAATGTACGGAAGTGGTGTGTGCAGTTGAGATCGGTAGAGAACTGGATGCAGATCTGGTTCTAATTACGATCGGTTTGTTAAAGTAGCGAACTGATCATATTAAATTAAACACAAAAGGAGAAAATTATGGCACGATGGTCAAAGCAAATTGAGAAAATAATTAAACTGAGTTCAGAAGCCAGTTCGCAGGAAAAATTTCCAGAAGCATTCCTGAAACCAAAAAATTATCTTCCTCAAACAGATGAGGAAAAGAAGGAATTCGATGAATTTTCTCTTGTAACAAGCAGTATGATTCTTCTCATTCATGTCGCAGAAGCAGATAAAGTTCTTAAGGGAGAAGAACGTGAAAGAATCATTTCCGACCTGATTTTCCAACTCGAACAAAGACCTTTCGAATATGATGAATTAGCTGAAAAATTTGGAAAATACGAGAGGGATATCATTTCAAATATGTTCGACAAACTGCTGAATGATTATGAAAATGGCAAACTGAACCTCGATGAAATCATCGATATTATCTGTATGATCTATCAGAATAACCCGGATAAACGATACTACCTGGTTCGTCTTTTATACAATTGTGCATTTGCAGATTTTGATTTCGATAAAGCCGAAAAAACTGCAATCGAAAAGATTGCAAAGAAACTCAAAGTTGAACCTGAGGAAATGAAAAGAATAGAAAAAGAGGTAAGAGAAGAAATCGCAAATGTGTGATCTGGAACGTTAAAGACAGTAACAATAAGTCAGTTTCATCAGGAATTTATTTCTATAAATTAAGCACATACAAAATCAATTCTACTCAACGTAAACTTTCATCTAGAAAAAAGAGAAACTGTTTAAAAAGTTTAGAAATAAAGTGTGTCCATCTTCCACCGGCTAAACAAGTTGTGTGAAAACAGTAGCCCGACACTTTTAACCTGTGAAATCCAGCAGTCGCTGAATATTTAACAGGTCCGTGGCGGAAAAATTAACTCGAAATATTGCTTATGATTAACAAACTCAAGTTTAGGGAACTAATTTGAGTTCCAAAAATCAACGAAATTTTCATTTTCACACAGGCTGTAAAGCTGGCGGTTAATAAGATTAAATTATTTATGTTACATTAAGAGTTTCCCAACAATCTAATCGTAAATCAATCCCCGCTTTTTTGTATTCAAATTTTTAAAATCCTTCTTCGTCGATATCTAAATTAAACTCTACTATTTTGATAATTATTTCACTTATTTTCTGAGCATTTTCGTCATAAGATATTGTATGAACAGGATACATAATACCATTGAAACTTTTATATTCGAGGTAAGTTCTTTCCAAAAAAGTTTTGGCAGTAATGTTTTCATACAGCATTTGTAAAGGTAGATGCTTTTCCATATCTACCAACAAGATAATTTCAGTTCCGTCTTTTTTCAGGAGCAGCTTCTGGCAATCCCTATCTAAAACGTGCTCTTCTCCCAGAAACTGAATTTCATATTCTTCTTTATTTTTGGCGATTCGTATCAGATTCCTTTCCAGATTTCCTAATATGGTTTTTACGTAAGATTCAGGAAGATTCTCATAATAGCCCCGAGGATATTTCATCCAGCCTTTGTCCTTATCGATTATAAATTCTTTATCCTGGAATTTTACTTTGAACTTATCCGGGAAAACAGCGATAACTTCTACGGGAAAGGATAATGAACCATGAGGGATCGGTTGAATCGTTATTCCCGCTGTCCTGATAGTTCGGATATGAGTTACATCTCCGAGCGCCTTAATCATTTCGCTAAATATCCGGTTTCCTTCGAATTTATTTTCTTCTATTTGTTTGTAGTTCTCAAAATCTTCCGTAATCAAGTTGGAAGCAAGGAACCAGACCATTACAAGAATTATTAATATGTATTTGATCTTACCTT
>JAUVLE010000029.1 GCA_030595905.1 Candidatus Cloacimonadota bacterium
ACATAAGTTTTACTCATATTGTTAATAATATTTTAGCCTTGTTTCGACTTTTCACACAGCCTCTAAAGTCGAAGGTTAAGGTTTGGGATGATGGATCTGAATTATTCAACCCTTTCAGGGTTGGTTAGGTTATTCTTTATATACCACCGGTTTCACCGGCGGCTATTTTATTCAACCCTTTCAGGGTTAAGTGAAAGGTAAAGAAAAGCAAGAAGTTCGATAACCTTCGGAAGGTAAAAAAAAAAGCAAGAAGTCTCACAACCTTCCGAAGGTATCTCTCAACTAAACCCGAGTCGGGTTACACAGCCAACTTACTTCACAGCCGTTACATAATAAAATTTCTTATCGCTCGAAAGTGGAGCACTCCAGCTTGTACCGTTAAAATTCCCGGAAGTATCTTCTGTAAAACTATCATACGGATCATTTGAAGAATATACTTTATACGATGCTGCACCGCTAACAGCACTCCAGGATATAGTTACTATATCGTTTTCAACGGTTATCGTTACATCTTCGGGAGGTAATATCTCACCGGTGAGCGGACCCAGGTAATAACCGGGGTAATTATTGTAATTTGCACTTGTCATTTCTTCACCGGAAAGTCCACCTACCGTGTTCAATTCTGCAATGTAGTTGGTGGAAGCAGGTTCGCTATTTCCTGCCAGGTTTCCGTTAAAGAGTCCGTAATCCAGAAGCTTGTAGTTTGTACTGGTTGCCTGCTGCGCACAAAGAATCAGCGGCAGGATGAACAGTAATAGTAAAAGTAATGTTTTTAGTTTCATATTTTCTCCATTTAAGAAAATTTTTCTGTCATTCTCAATTGTTTACTCCGGCTACCGACGGACAATTGGAAATATATTTTTTCATGTTCATGGATTCCCGTCCCCGATTCCTCGAGGACAAGCTTCCACGGGAATGACAATTAAGAATAATTCATGAGCTGAAATTGATTTTAAAGTAATCATCTTAAAATCCAGCAAAATGTTTACAAACCATTGGTTTGTTAGTAAACTCTGCAAAGACATTCTATTTCAATTCCGCAATTTGTTGTTTCAGTTCTTCAATCTGCTGTTGCTGTTCTTTCATGGCTTCTATCAGAACAGGAATAAGACCGATATAATTTATTCCTTTATATTCGATCTTTTCCATATCTCTTTCTGCTCCTTCGATACCTTCATTTTTGTCGTAAGCATGAACATTTTCCACTACCAGTTCAGGAAGAATTTCTTCCAGCTCCTGAGCTATTAGACCGATCTGTTCACCTTCCGGTAATACTAATTGCTTTTCTTCTTCCATTTGTTTGAAGTTAAAAGTATGCACATTCATTAGCTTTATTTTGGAAAGAGCATTTTTAAATGGCTGCACATTTTCTTTGAAGCGCTCATCGGAAGGATTGGTGAATGTTCCGGTAACATGAACATTACCATTAAAATACCCGGCATAGTTAATGCTGCCACCACCGGCAGTACCATAAATTCCATAATTTGTACCTGAACCACCATAAAGGTAACCATATATTCCAACATAGACGTCACTTCCTGTAGGAGTTACTTTGCCATAAATACCCATATAACCCCCTTCAAACCATCCACCACAACCATAACCATCTGTCGGTCTGGATTTACCATAAACAGCTGTGGGAGTATAATTACCAGTACCGGTGTACTCAGCATGTATCACATGTGTATCGTCACTATTGTAATTTGATTTAAAGTAACCTGCATATAAACTTGTACTATTTGCCTGGAATTCTCCATTGATCTTAATTAGATCATTATCAAATTCGCCATAGATGAGAGGTGAGGAAGAATCGGAATTTTCTATATAAAGTTTATTGTCTCCTGTTTCATCGTAACCTGCATTACACCCAAGAAAAATATTCCCTGATCCTGTGCTATTTAGACCTGAGCCTTTTCCTAAATATGTATTGTAACTTCCTGTAGAATTATAACGTCCTGACATCGTACCTAAGAATGTGTTTTGATCTCCAGTTGTATTATCAGTTCCTGAATTAAAACCGATAAAGGAATTATTTGAGCCAGTGCTATTAAAATAACCGGAACCGTATCCTAAAAATGTATTATAATCTGCAGTAGTATTATCATATCCAGAGTAATTTCCAATAAAAGTATTATAAGTTCCTGTTCCAACGATATTTTCACCTGCTCCTACTCCTGTAAAAAGATTACCTGTACCTTCATTATGCAGTATGTCTTGTCCGTTAATTTTATATGCGTTATCAGTGCTAATGTTAATATTACCATCTACATCTAATTTATATAGAGTAGAAGTTCCATTACCAATTCTTACATCACCTTCATTATCCACGTAAACAACATCTGTGGGATCGCCATCGGCAGCATCGAGAGAGTGTCCATCACCACTTATTTCATCAACCCAATCTGTGCCTGTACCTGTGGTGGAAAGCACCTGTCCGCTGGTTCCTGCATCACCACCACTATCCCGTGTTATTCCTGTTGCCTGGAAATCACCATTGATTACGATCTTATCAGTATCGAATTCACCATAGATGAGAGGTGTAGAAACATCGGAATTTTCTATATAAAGTTTATTACTTCCTGTTTCATCGTAACCTGCCTTATACTCAAGAAAAACATTCCCGGATTTGCTGTGGTTTGACGTTCCTCTACCTGCCATATATCCTATGATAGTATTTTGGGAACCTGTCTGGTTATAATTATTTACCTGATATCCTATTCCTACATTATATCCTCCAGTAGTGTTACGTAAAAGTGCAGACGAACCAAAAGCAGTGTTATAGGATCCTGTATTATAGTGAAGTGCATTATATCCATTTGCAGTATTGTATACTCCAGATATGTTTGCGTAGAGAGCGTTAAGTCCAAATCCAACATTTGCATTGTTTGCACCATTGTCATTCAAACCTGCATAAGAACCAAGGAAAACACTGTAACCTCCTGTTTTCCCATCTGTAAGGTCATTTATTTCATCTGTTGCATCAATCCAATCTGTGCCTGTACCTGTGGTGGAAAGCACCTGTCCGCTGGTTCCTGCATCACCACCACTATCCCGCGTTATTCCTGTTGCCTGGAAATCACCATTGATTACGATCTTATCACTATCGAATTCACCATAGATGAGAGGTGTAGAACTCCTTGAACTTTCAATGTATAGCTTATCAGAACCTGTTTCATCATAACCAGCTTCCATTCCAAGAAAAACATTATTTGAACCTGTTGTATTATAACCTGAATAGGAACCGACAAAAATGTTTTGTTTACCGGTACTTAAATATCCGGAAAAGCTTCCAAAATATGAATTATAACATCCTGTTGTATTGCTTAGCCCACTATCTTTTCCAAGAAAAACATTACATTTACCACTTGTATTGAAAGCACCTGCTGCAACTCCCATAAAAGCATTTGAATGTCCGGTATTGATATTTCCGGCACCACCACCGACAAAGATGTTTTTGGTACCTCTGTTTTGCAAAATGTCTTCACCATCTATTTTATATGCACTCTCGGAAGAAATATTAATTTCTCCATCCACGTCCAGTTTATATCCCGGAGTTGTTGTACCAATTCCCACATCACCGGATACGGCAGAATACATATCACTTCCGTTAATTGTCCAGTCGTTATCTGTATCTGCAGTTTTAGCATGAATGGAATAAGGCACGCTTACTATGCGCAGGCGGGGAGTCATTTCGCCATCACCGTTAACGTTAATGCTCAGCCACCTGTCCGAGCCGTCAAAAAGATCATCACCAAATGTGGTTTCAGAACCCAGCAATACATGTACTAGCCCATCTACGGGAGTAACGCTGAGATGGGTTTCCGTCCAGAGTGCAGTACCTCCGGTATCAATATCGTAAATTGCAAAGACAATCGATACCGGATCGGTTATCGGGTTACTGCTGTCGTCTGTAATTTTGCCCTGATAGTCTATCAGGTTGGGAACCGAACGATTATCTGTGCCGTTTTCCGGAAACCTGTTTCCCCTGGTTTTTGCCACCAGCATTCCACACAGGAAAATGATAATAATTATCGAAATCACTTTCTTTGAACTGATAAAATTAATACTTTTTTTCACTTTTCCCTCCTTGTCGCGCCGTAATTTTAACATAGGCGGATTGTCGCGCCGTATCCGGCAGTTGCCGGAGAAGGCGGACTGTCGCGGCGTCCCGAAAAGTTCGGGGTGAAGCCGGATTTTTTTTTTCAACTCATACTCCGAAAGTACTTATTAATTTCTGCCAGGTTATCCTGATCGCGCAGGATGGTATAGTTCCCATCTTTAATACTGGATATTACATCTTCCAGACTCTTTTCAGCAGAAAGAAGCACTTTTATTTTTCTGTAATTACTATTTATATAGTTAAGCAGAGCAACATCTGATATTGTGTTCATTCGTAATAGAACCATATTTATAGAATTATGATCGAGAATATTTATAGCCTTGAGGGCAGAAGCTGTACTGAAAATATTCGAACATTCCCTTCCCATGAATTCTTCTAATTCTTTTTGTAAAAATTGATTACAATTAATTAAAAGGATATTCATTATTCTCCCGGACTCCCTGCTTCGTTTTTGCTCACAGCCATATTAAAGCAAGAGCTGTGCCAAAGTTCTATCTTTATATTTTATAGACAGTTAGCCCTTTTATTTGGTTTGCATTAGGGATGATATTGCCCGATAATGGGCTAAAGTTTGGAAATAAAAATTACAGATATGTGGATAAGTTAATTATCAGATAAGTTACAGGGATATTTAATGAGATGTATTAAAATAATACATTTTGCCCGAAATCGGGCGAAGTGTTGATTGGTTGTGATTTATTCAACCCCTTCAGGGTTGGGTGGATTGTTCTTTATTAACCACCGGCTGAACAGCCTGTGTGAAAACGAAAATTTCGTTGATTTTTGTAACTCAAATTAGTTCCCTAAACTTGAGTTTGTTAATCTTAAGCAATATTTCGAGTTCATTTTTCCGCCACGGAGTGTCGGGATACTGTTTTCACACAGCCTCTAAAGTCGAAGGTTAAGGTTTGGGATGATGGAGCTGAATTATTCAACCCCTTCAGGGTTGGGTTAGGTTATTCTTTATATACCACCGGTTTCACCGGCGGCTATTTTATTCAACCCCTTCAGGGTTGGGTGGGTTGTCTCATTAACCACCAGTTGTTTACTCCGGCTTAGACGGATTAACTGGTGGCAATTACGCTTCGATGGAGCTTACTTCTTGACGAAAAAAGCAGTTTACATTCTCCTCCAACCAAATAAAAGAAAAGAGGATAAAATGCATTATTTCCGCAGCGACCTGAAACAGAAAAAGCTTGTAAATATAAATGTTCCACACAAAAAAATAAAGATGGGTTTGAATGAAAGCACTTTAAATCCATTTGAAAAACTTGGTGATAAATTTATCGAAAAACTTCGAAGTGTTCCCTTGAACCGATATTTCAATGATATAACAAAAAAACTAAAAATGAAACTTGCAGATTACACGGGCGTCCCACCGGAATGCCTGGCTTTTGGTAATGGGGCAGATGAAATGCTTTATTATATTTTTACAGCAGTTCGGGAAAACAATAATTCATTTGCCGTATCGCTTGCTCCTTCCTACTTTGATTATAAAAGTTATACAGGTGCAGTGGGAATGGGGATCAAGTTCCTGTCGCTTCAATCTGATTTTGATTTTTCTGCAGATGAATTTTTGAAGCTTTCCGATTCCAATGACTGTACCCTGTCAATCCTGTGTAACCCGAATAATCCTACAGGTAACCTGCTGGATGATGATAAGATCACCAAAGTGATAGAAAACAGTAACCGCCTGGTTCTTATCGATGAGACCTATTTTGAATTTTCCGGCAAAACGTTTGCAGATAAAGTCGAAAAATATCCAAACCTGGTGATCGTTCGTTCGTTTTCCAAAGCCTTTTCTGTTGCAGGTCTGCGTTTCGGATATATTATCTCCCGACCGGAAAATATCAGAGAGTTGGAAAAAGTGATGACGATCTTCCACCTGAATTTGATGACGCAGGCATTTGTGGTATCCATATTGGAAAACAAAGAAATATTTCTTGAGCATAATCGTAAGATCATCGAATCACGTGAAACTTTGTACAATGAACTGGCAAGTATTCCCGGTATCTCAGTTCACAATACGGCAACGAATTTTTTAGTCTTTTCTATCGGGAAAAGAACCGAGGAGCTTTTCAATTTTATTTCCGAGAATAACATCGCCATCCGCCCGGTTTGGCATCATCCGGTGCTCAGGAATTATGTTCGTGTAACTATCGGCAGCAAAGAAGACAATGCAGTTTTCCTGGAAAGAGTAAAAGAATTTATGGGGAGATGATCCATGCTTGAAAGATTTGTTGGAACGATTGTTTTTATTCCGTTACACGCTGTTATTCTCTGGGCATTATGCAGTCTTGGAGTAGAGCGGCAAAGTTACGTTAAAGCTCTCATAACTACAGCAATTATCTTTATAACATCCTTTTTACTGGGACTTCTAAATTTCCAGGGATTTTATGCCTCGATTTTAAGTTTCTTTTTTCAGGGATTGTATTTCAAGATTATTTTCTCATTCTTGGTTTTGAAATTGATCTATAAATTTGATTGGACTTCATTAATTATAATCCAAATTTTATGGTTTGTTATCCAGATACCTATCAATATTTTGCAAAGCAAACTGTATGAGGCTTTATTTTAATAGAAACGAGGAACAATGAATATTAATTTTACTCCATATTTAATTCTGCTTCTTTTTATTGGGTATTATATTTTTCGGATTCAACATTCGCTGAGTTTTGATAAAAGAAAGAAAAAGAACTCATACATGCTTCTAGCTTTTATATTTATCTCCAATTTGATATTGCCTGTTATTAATTTGAAGTTAAAAAATGAAAATCTCATTTTATATTTGAATTTACTAATCACAATGGGATTTTGTATCTGGCTCTTAAAAAAGAAAAATGCAGAAAAAATGATAACCTATAGAGATGCTATATATCCGTTTAAGCGTGACCTATATTATTTTCAGTTCATGTTTACTTCTCGATTTATCCAAGTTTTTGCTGGAATTAGTGCTTCAATTCTGATGATATTGTTTTTATTTATTTTAAATCGAGATATGAAATTAATTGATATTGAATTTTCAAAATCGGAAGAAAAAACCATGTATACCATGAAAATTGAGAAATTTGAAAAAATATCAGCAAGTACACTAAAGGAAACAGAAACTATTTTTAAGATAGCAAAAAGAAGGTTGAGAAAACATGCAAAAGAATATTCAATTCAATTCGATAATAATAAAACAATGATTCCCTATCTAGACTCATTATACACTGAGATCACATTAATAAAACTAAAAGATTTTTGCACTGCAAATAAAGTGAATATGAAGATGTATGAGCAACAATATAGAGCTATGAACGCCGATAGTATAACTTATGATAATGCACCAGTTGCAGATGTATGGAATAAACTATATAGTGTAAAGAAAAGTATCGGAAAAACTATTCCCACACGGGGAAATGATACAATTAAGCACAATGCAATCCTTTCTTATGAAAATACTACTCATTGTTGGAATAACTTAAGCAACATAAAAGAAATTGAAAATCTACATTATTTTAAGAAAATCATTGAAATATTTCGAAACAGATAAATGTCAAGCTACAGAGTAGCGGCATATTATCATATCTCACACCTACGGCGCTTAATCTTTTATCTTTTCTTTTGTCACAGGGCTTACACCCTGCGTTATTAATATTCCGCTCCGATGGAGCTAACAGCAGAAGAATCATCCAGAGATGGATTTATATTCAATCCCTTCAGAGTTGGGTAGAATGTTCTTCATTTTCCACCGGTTTTACCGGCGGCTATTTTATCAAACCCTTTCAGGGTTATGTAGATTTTTCTTGATTCACCACCGGCTTAACCGATAGCTAATTTTATTATACCTTTTCAGGGTTGTACAGAGTGAAAAAAAATTCTATTGTTTAGGTTGAGTTCTTCAATTTGGAAATCTACTTATCTTCCATCTCTTTTAATTTTTTCTTCAAAGCTGTTATCAGTTCATCTTTTTTTTGCAGTTCATTTTCAAATTTACTGTTCACGATATTATTATAAGCAAGAATGAATTTAAGAGAAAGCTTGATCTTATTTGCCAGCTTGGTCAAAGCCTGTTCATCTCTTTTGCCGTAAGAAGTTCCGTCGTTTTTCTTTCCCAGAGCCAGAAACCATTTATGTTCCAGATCATGAATGATCGGAATGATCAGTGCAAAGCTGGCGATCTCCTGCAGGTTTTCATTCAAAGGACCGTAATTGCGGATCATCCTGTTTTCCAGCAAAAAAAGATGGATATCCTCTACCTTCGAGTTTTCTACAACATCACTACCTCTTATTTCGTTATATTTGTAACTTTTGATTTCCTTATCGTAGGAAACCAGAGCAACTTTGGTTATTGGAAGTCTTTGAATTAAATTCTCACAGATGTATTCTTCAAAACCTTCGATCACACTTTCTCCCGAAATTGATTCTGCAAAAGTATCGGTTTTTTCCAGGAAATCAAGATCAGAAGTATTCAGTTTGTTATCCACAAATCTTTCCACTCGATTCCTTACCGGATTGAAAAAAGCAAGAAGCCCTATCGTGGCAGGAATTCCGGCGATGAACTCCGAACCTACGAACTTTCCAAATATGGATTGGAGAAGCTCTCCCAGCGAATAATCTACAAATCCAAAAAAAGTTACAAAAACTACACCTATGATTGTATATATCATCGTACTTCTTATTTTCACATCCATAGTTGTTCCGGTAAGAAGTCCCCAGGTAAAAGAACCGAAAAACCACAATACCCCAATGAAAAAACCTAAAAGCGAAATTAACAATAAAACAGCCATTACGCCTGTAAGAAAATTATGAATTCCGAACTGCATTGTGTCGGTTACTCCATAATAAAAGCCCAATATGACTGCTAATA
The DNA here is from genome assembly GCA_030595905.1 of Candidatus Cloacimonadota bacterium. Taxonomy (GTDB): domain Bacteria; phylum Cloacimonadota; class Cloacimonadia; order Cloacimonadales; family TCS61; genus JACNIV01. Next base: position 8,973 of record JAUVLE010000029.1, read on the forward strand.
TGATTGTAACGATAATAGATACAAGAGAAATGAAAATACCCCGGAACGCATTTAACAATCTCTTCATATCTATCGAACCTGTTTTCTTATATGCTTTCCATAAGATAATAAATCCAATAAAAATCCAGATTGCAGACCAGATATAAAGAAAAACTGCAAACTCAAAATCAAATATTGAGCTTAAAATAAATACAATTAATATCAAAATAACTGTAAGCAGATAGAGTTTTATTACTTTTTTCTCCGGGTTCACTTTTTGGATCATAAAGTGGTAGAAAAGAATTCCCAGGAATCCTGAAGCAGTAATTGTAATTAACTTTGAGATATAATAACCCGGCAGATCGTTTGGACATGAAAGAAGAAGCAGGAAAAGTATGATCAGAATATTTTCTTTTTTCTCGCTATACTTTAATAAAAGGAATGAATTGAAAAAAATAAATAACAGAAATAGTAAATTTATCCCGATATTTATCAATCCCGAATAATCCCTATTATGGATGGTTTGAATTGTAATAGTCTGGGTGGAAACGCTGTCCGAATAGGTGACCTCGACCTCTTTTTTGCTGTTTATCGTTTTCCGGACATCGTCATTTATATCGTCTATTTGATCATTTACACCCTGGTTCAGAAAACTGAAATGTAAATTCAGTTTATGCTCGACAGTATCCGCAACAGTTTCTTGCTCTGATATTTCCACTTTTAATGTATCGACTGCAATTATCATTTTGTTCTTAAAAATATCTACAAATGTGGAATCTTTAAAATTAATTGCTTTCCCGTTTTCTATCTCGAAAGGCAGCGATCTAATAAAAACCTTATTCGAAATTGTAAATCCCCAATTGATAATATTAAGAAATATGAACAGGAAAAATAATATCCAGCTTGTTCTATATAATATTATATATACTTTATCTGACATTTGCTCTCCTTTTGTATCTTGTTTTAAAATTGTACTTGACCAAAATAATGTCAAACCTTTAAAGAAAAATAGATGAAAAAGAGGAAATTATGATCCAGAGAAAAAAAACACGGGTAATAAAGATCGGCAATATTCTCATCGGTGGTGATAATCCGGTTTCCATCCAATCGATGACGAACACCAGAACAACCGATATAGAAAGCACACTCCGGCAGATAAGGAAGCTGGCATCGGCAGGTTGTGAAATCGTCCGGCTGGCTGTTCCCGATATGGAATCTGCAAAAGCAATAAAAAAAATAAAAAGCTTCATAAATATCCCGCTGATAGCCGATATTCATTTTGACTATAAACTTGCACTGGAATCCATAAAAGCAGGTGTGGACGGACTTCGCCTGAACCCTGGAAATATCGGAAGCGAGCAGAATGTCCTTAAAATCGTAGATGCAGCAAAGATAAGAAAAATTCCCATTCGCATCGGAGTGAATAGCGGTTCACTTTCCAAAGAGAAAATAAAAAAATACGGAGTTACATCAGAAGCAATTATAGAAAGCGCCCTGGAACACATTGCTATCCTGGAAAAAGCAAATTATTATGAAATGAAGATCTCGGTGAAAGCTTCGTCCGTTCCGCTGACTATAGAATCTTATCGCCTTCTCAGCCGGAAAATCGATTATCCTCTTCATCTGGGAGTTACTGAAGCCGGAACGGAATATGTGGGAACGATCAAATCTTCTATCGGGATAGGAACTCTTCTTTCGGAAGGGATCGGCGATACGATCCGCGTTTCTCTAACTGCCGACCCGGTAAAAGAAGTAGTTGCGGCAAAAGAAATTTTAAAGTCACTCAACCTGAGAAAAGGACTGGAGATCATCTCCTGCCCCACTTGCGGACGAACAGAGATCGATGTTATCTCTATAGCAAACGAAGTTGAGAAAAAACTGAAATTTCTTTACGAATCTGACCTGACAATTGCCGTTATGGGGTGCATTGTAAATGGTCCAGGCGAAGCGAGAGAAGCAGATTTTGGAATTGCGGGCGGAAAAAACGAAGGATTGATCTTCCAAAAAGGAAAGATAATTAAAAAAGTCCCGGAAAATATCCTTGTTTCAGAACTCATCAAACTTATTAAAAATAAGGGTTCTGCATAATTAAGAAATGGCTGTCTTTCTGAGGAAAACTTCAAAGAATCATCTCACGAAGAATCTCATAATAAATGGAGATCCTTCCAGAGAACAACGTGAAAGAGTCGTCAGGATGACAAAAATACCTTATTATACAGAACTCCTCTATAAGAACTCAATGCTAAAAAATACATTCTTTCTTTTATTTATATTTCTCTCCATTCTCTGTCATGCAGAACTCCTGGTTGGGGAAATTGATTTCTCAGGAAACCGCATGGTTACGGATAACGAGCTTAGGAAAATAATATATACAATATCCGGGAACAGTTTCGACCAGGGAGTATTGGTAGAAGATGCAAAGCTCATATCCGAATTCTACAACACGAAAGGTTATTACAACGTAAAAGTGCCGTACCCGCAGATCATTACGAAAAGTCCCAGCCGGATAGACATCATCTTTGTTATAGAAGAAAAGAAAAAACTTAATATAAATGAAATCATATTTTCGGGAAATAACTATTTTTCCGATCAGAAAATATATGATTCCATTTTTAGAAGAAAAACTTCCTTGAATGAATTTCCGGAAGTTATGCAGAATATCCTCGAACTTTATACAACAAACGGATTTCTCTTTGTCGAAGTGAGTCTGGACAGCCTTGTAAGAAAGAATAATTCTGTGGATGCTTACCTGAAAATCTCCGAAGGGAAATTCTGTGAATTCGATGAATTCAAGTTCCGGGGAAACAAAGCAACAAAAGAAAAGACGCTTCTCCGCATCTCGTATATAAACAATGTGAAGATCGTTACACCACGCACACTTGAACATTCTGCAGAAAACATCAGGGAAAAAACATATATCAAGAATTGCGAGATCATTCCGCTGAATCATCATCAACTGCTTTTTGATATCGAAGAAGACCGGATGAGCTTGATCTCCGGGATAATCGGGTATGATAATTCGGAATCCGGTGATGACAAATTTACCGGTTATTTTAATGTGGATTTCCTGAACCTGTATGGAACAGATAGATCGCTTTCATTATTCTGGCAGAGAATTTCATCCGATAGAAGTTCTATCGAACTGGCTTATCACGAATCCGGATTTTACCGGTATCCCATTTGTGGTGACTTCCTCATTTTCCGTGAAGAAGTGGATTCCACCTACATCAAAACAACATTCGATTCTAACATATATTATTTCGATATGATAAATAATTACGGCATATATTATGGAATGGAAGATATCTTTCCCGGCAGCAGACGACCGAAGACCGTAGAAAAATATTCTTTTAAAAAAGCGGGTATCTTTTGGAAAAGAAACAGCCTGGATTACAATATGAACCCTGCTTCCGGTTCCGTTTTGCAGATAAAATATTATAATATTTTCAATAAGATCGAAAACAAGAATGTCTCCAAACAGGCTGTCGAAACAAGCTGGAGCAATTACAGGAAAATAACTCGAACCCTTGTATTTGCGATAAATTTAAATGCCAATATCATCGAAAACAAAGACCTGACCGATTTTGACAGTTTTGATCTGGGTGGAAGTAAAGACCTGAGGGGATTCAACGAAGATCAATTTAGTGGTTTTGTGGTTGGATGGTCAAACCTTGAACTCCGCTATCTTTTATCCAGGAATTCACGTGCATTTGTTTTCTGCGATTACGGATATGTAGAAAATTTAAGTTATACCTCCGGTAAATTATTCGGATTCGGTTTTGGTCTGAGAGTGGAAACCAGGCTGGGAATACTTGGAATAGATTACGGATTTAATTATTTTAAGGATAAACTCAGGAATCCTCTTGACGGAATTATTCACTTTGGATTAGAAACAAAATTGTGAGAAAATTGAAGATTGAAGATTGAAGATTGAAGATTGAAGATTGAAGATTGAAGATTGAAGATTGAAGATTGAAGATTGGAGATTGGAGATTGGAGATTGGAGATTGGAGATTGGAGATTGGAGATTGGAAATTGGAAATTGAAAATTGAAAATTGAAGATTGAAGATTGAAGATTGAAGATTGAAGATTTGGTATTGGTGGGCATTGGTAGGCATTGATAGGTATTAGGTGTTGGGGGTAATAGGTTTTAGGTTTTAGGTTTTAGGTTTTAGGTTTTAGGTTTTAGGTTTTAGGTTTTAGGTTTTAGGTTTTAGGTTTTTGAGATTTGAGATTTGAGATTTTAGATTGAAAATTGAAGATTGAAGATTTGAGATAGAAGATTGGAGATTGAAGATTTGAGATTTATATGTTATTTGTTATTTGAAATTCAATGTTTAAATAAGGAGTTTTTATGGACAAACGAGGACAATTAAGAGTGGGAGTGTATGTGGATGTTTCCAACATAGCGCAGAATGGCGGCTTTGGAATGCAGTACGATGTGCTCCGTGAATTTGCGTGCAGGAACAATGGTGTAGCTATTCGCTTGAACGCTTATGTAGCCTATGATGAAGATATGGCAAAAACAAATTCCGAATACAGAATAAAATCGGCAAATTTTCATTCTATCCTGCGGGATTTCGGATACAAAGTTATCGTGAAAATCGTTAAATGGTACGTTGATGAACTGGGAAATAAATATGGAAAATCTAATGCAGACCTCGATATGGCGGTAGATGCCCTGATGCAGTCGGAAAGGCTGGATTATGTGCTGATGGTTACCGGTGACGGAGATTTTATTCAGGTTGTGCGTGCTTTACAGAACAGGGGATGTCGTGTAGAAGTTCTTGCCTTTAAAAATGTTTCTCACGACCTCAGGAACGAAGCAGATGTTTTTACTTCCGGCTATCTTGTACCGGAACTTTTTCCTGTCGAGCATCAAAAAGAAAACGGAAAGAAGATAGTTCGAGGTGTGTGCTATTCGTTCTTCCCGGAAAAAGGCTACGGGTTCATGCGTTATATGAAAGACCCGGGTGGCGCTCTGTGGATAACAGATTCCCGTAAAACCGAATCTGCCTATGGAACCGCATTTGTGCATAGTTCTCAATTTCCTGCCAGCGTCGATATGCATACTTTACCAAACCGTGAACAGATATTCGAATTTGAATTGAAAGACGTTAAAGACAAAGGAATGCAGGCAGAGGATATCAAACCTGTATATCATTATTAATTCCGGTAAATTTAGATGCAAGGAAATAAATTCGCTGTTATCGACGTGGGTACGAACAACATCCTTTTACTTATCGCAAAGCTGGAAAATAGCAAGTTAGAAGTTCTGCACAGAGATTCCAATATTTCTGCATTCGGCAGAAATATGAAAAATAATCTTCTTACGGATGCAGCATTAAGGCGAACTAAATCCATATTAATTGATAATATTATTTATTCGAGATTATTCACATCCAACATCATCGTAGTGGGAACAAGCTGTTCCAGAGAAGCCAGGAATATCGAACTGCTTTCCAAATGGATCAATAGAAAATTCGGATTGAAATATAATATTATTTCCGGTGAGCAGGAAGCATATTTGAATGGAATTGCAAATTTGAATGAATTCAGGGAATTTGAGAATATTATCATGTTCGATGTGGGTGGCGGAAGCACGGAATTCACCTTTGTAAAAAATGGTAAGATCATCTCCAGCCTCAGCCTAAAGCTCGGTATCAGAAGGCTGGAAAATACTTTCCGCTCCGATCTGGAAGAACAAACAAATGCAGTTAAAAAAATACTGAATTCCCTGGAAATACCTGAAATGGAAAAATTCGTTCTGGTCGGAATCGGAGGAACGGCAACCAGTTTGAGTTCCATTAAACTTAAACTGCGGGAATATGATGGAAATGTTATTCATAAAAAATGTATTTCGAGAAATGAGTTAAGAACGATGTTAAGGTCGTTCGAAAGAATGTCGAATCCGGAAATCGCAGAGCTGATACCATTTGACAGCAAACGGGCTGATATCATTGCCACAGGCACGATGATCGTATCGGAAATACTTGATCTTTTTGAAGCAGACAAATTTTTTGTAAGTGATAAAGGGATCCAGTTCGGAATTCTGAATCAAACGAAAGCAGAATTACAAGAGATGCTTTCCTGAAGGAAAAAAAATGTCCAAGAAAATATCTGATCTGAAGCACCAGCGATCCGAACCGATCGAAATTAAAATCAAAGACAGAATTATCGGAAGAGATCATTTCACATTCATTGCCGGTCCCTGCACAATAGAGAATTATGATGACCTGCTGAAAATTGTTAAGCATCTTCAGAAAATGGGAATTAACTTTTTCCGTGGTGGAGCATATAAGATGCGTACTTCTCCCTATAATTTCCGTGGGCTTGGAAAAAAGGGACTGGAATATATCAAGAAAGCGGCAGATGAAACCGGTGCGATCTCCGTATCTGAAATCGTATCTTCCGAAGATGTGGAACTTATGTCGGAATACGTGGATATTTTGCAGGTGGGAACGCGCAATATGCATAACTACCGTTTGCTGTGGGAATTGGGAAAGATCAAGAACCCGGTCATCCTTAAACGTGGAATGAACAGCACGATCGAAGAATGGCTGCTGGCAGCAGAACATATTATCGAAGCAGGTAACCCGAATGTGATATTATGCGAAAGAGGGATCAGAACTTTTGAGAATTACACCCGCTATACACTGGATATTTCTGCAATTCCTGCTGTGAAAAATCTCAGCAACCTGCCGATAATAATAGATCCATCCCACAGCTCGGGAAGAAGAGAAATGATAAAATCCCTCAGCTGGGCTGCCATGGCTGCCGGGGCAGACGGACTGCTCATCGAAACGCATTTCTCTCCGGATAATACAATATGCGACAGCGAGCAGACTATAGATTTTGATATATTAGCTGAGATATTGGAGAAGAAAGAAGAACTGCTTGGATTGTGGGGAAAAAAGTAGGATTTTCATTTCGACTCAAAAGTAAAGCATCGACAAACGAAGTCAATTGCGTAGTTTTGTATGGCTAACTAAGCCAGTCTCCGTAAACTACGCCCCGACAGGCTGGGGCTTGGTTACCAGAGTGATCCATTTTAGTCTTTATCTTCTCTGTACATCGAAGGCAAATAGAAAATTATTATAATTTGAAGTGTACTATTTTTCTTAAAATCGGCATAATATAAATTTCGTTAAGAAATTGGTAATAAGCAAGCGTTAAGAAAAATCTTCTGTTTGAGTGATTTTCTAATTTCTTTCATAAATTCTACTTAGAAAATAACGAGTTAAGATTTTTTAGCGGTGTTTACCAATTTTAGTAATTTATATTCGCCGAGAGTTTTTCTTTGCTTCGTTTCTTTTGTCGGCACAAAAGAAATGAAGATCAATGCTTGTTAGCCTCCAAGTGAAAAATCTTCTTGTTAGTCTTCAGAACAAAAAAAAACGATGATTTTGAAATTTTTCCAGAGAATGCTTGCAAAATAAGAATTGAATTGACAGATAATTATAAAAATATACACAAGATATTGAAAAAATAATAACAAGTCCGGCTTCACCCCGAACGTTTTCGGGACGCTGCGACAGTACGCCTACGTTAGAACTACGGCGCGACAAGGAGAAAAAAATGAAAAACTTATTAATAATTTTTGCGGTTCTATTCCTGCTTTCCGGATGTTTCCAGTTAGAAAGAGTGATCACAGTAAAAAAAGATGGAAGCGGCACGATCAAAGAAACTACCCTGATGTCAGTGCAAATGATGCAGCAAATGGGTCAAGGTATGGGCTCCCAATCGGGTGGCAAAATGGATGAATCTTCTTATCATAATGTAGAGAAGTTAAAAGCAGATGCTGCTAAAATGGGAACGAACGTTAAATATGTTTCCAGCAAAGCACTGAAGAAAGATGGAAAAGTCGGGTATGAAGCTATTTATACCTTTAATGATGTAAGTAAATTATCTTTAGAAACTAATCCGGCAGGTTCTATGTTGAGCACTCCCGATATGGATATGTCCGACAGTTCAGATAATTTTCAGTTCATATTTAAAAAAGGAAAAACTCCCGAATTGACCATTAAATTCCCTGAAGACGAAGCAGAAGGTGAAGCAATGGAAATTGAAGAAGCTGAAGTTGATCCGAAGATGATGGAAATGATGAAGACAATGTATGCGGGAATGAAAATAGCTGTGAAGATAAAATTCGATGGTAAGATAGAAAAAACCAACGCAACTTACAAAGATGGTTCTACTATTACAATAATGGAAATGGATTTCGATAAGATGATGACTAATGAAAGTTTTATGAAAAAGATCGCCAGCAATACAAAAGGTCAATCAGGTAAAAGCATGAAAAAGACCTGGGAAAAGTTCTCAAAAGAAGTTCCCGGATTCAAAGCAGAATTCCAGGATGAAGTGTTTGTAAAGTTTAAATAAATTTATTTACTCGTTCCCATGCTTTGCGTGGGAACGTGATTAAAGGTAGAACAATGTTCTACCATTACAATAATAATCACGTAGGGATAGCTCCTGCCTGCCAAGCCAAAGTTGTACGAAGACTGGATCTGTCCGAAAAGGATGTATGAAATGAAAAAGATGATGACTATAATGATTTTTATGATTGTAATTATAATGGTTGGTTGCACAAGTGTAACTCAAACACCGTTATTCTATATAGAAAGAATAAAGACAGCACAAGGTATTGATTTCACAAAGTATTCAGAAAAAGAATTTTTAATAACACCCGAAAAATATTTGGATGATTATGAATCTATCGGTCTTTTAAATTTCTCTATTAGTTCGGGAGCGGTATTAGAAAAAATCCTTGTGTCTAAAGCAGACGAAATGGCAAAGAAGGCAGGAATAACTGATCTTTATCATTATAAATGGAATATAGAAGAAATTAATTACAAAGAAATATTAGATTTTGCATATAATATATCTATTGAAATGGGTGGAAACGCAATAACTAATTTTGAAATTAATTATGATGTACAACATTATAACAATGCCGACGGATATCCTTCTGTTTTAATACCCAAAATTAATGTTACAGGATTCGTGATCAAAAGAAAAATACCAAACCCGTGACACTTTTACTCTTAGCTAATCCTCGTTCCCAAAGACCTCTTTGGGAACGCAATTAAATGCAAAGTTCAGCTTTGCTAAACATAGGCATTACGAAGTGCAACTTCGTAACGAGAGAAACTCGGGTTGAGACTCTATCATCTTTTCCCTGATAATCCCAAACTTATTCGTTTTATTAGTTTCAATTTTATAAACCTGCTATTGAATATCAGAAATACCGGTACCTACTATTTTTTTTGTGATCTTTAGTTTTGAGTCGTCCCACCGAATTTCTTTTAATATTTTTTTCAGGTCAGAGGTTTTTTCCTTTCCTTTGCGGATGCGGGTGAATTTGATCATTTTTTCAATGTAATTGCAGTACCGTAAGCAATGGCTTCAATACTGCCAATTGTTTTTCTTTTTTCGGCAGATTTTCCAATCGCAGAAGTTTCAATCCTGACATTAAGAATAATATCAGCATCGACGGCTTTTTCCTTCATTCGCAATATTGCTTCTCTTCGTGCCCGATCAAGCAGCGATTCGTATGATTTGATTTCTCCACCGAAAAAATTATATAAACCTGCCAGGAATCTCTTGAAATAATCAAGGGAAATAACAGCACTGCCTGTTACAAAATTTACATCATTAATTATCGCTTCTTTATCAAGGACGTTTTTTATTGTAACGGCAGGTAATTTTAGAAATTTAAGTTCTCTTTCCTTTATTGACCTATAATGCCTTTTCTCGATCAATGTACCGGTTATAAAGCCCAAAATAATAAAGAATAAAACTATATATAATTGAATTAATTCCAGATTGAACATATCGACCTCGCTTATTCGACTTTTACAGCAGTTCCGTAAACATAAAGTTCTGCTGCTCCTTGAGCTACCGATGAGGTTGAAAATCTAATATTAACTACCGCATTTGCCCCTAACTGTTCAGCCTTGGAAATCATTCTATCTGTAGCTTGCTGTCGTGACTCCCGAAGAAGTTCAGTGTAAGCACAGAGTTCACCTCCAACAATATTTTTCAATCCTGCCATAAAATCTCTACCAATATGTTTAGCTCTCACTGTGCTGCCGGCAACAATTCCAAAATGTTCAACCGTTGCTTTTCCAGGTACATTTTCCAGATTTGTTAGTATCATCTTCTTCTCCTTTTTTGCTTATTAATTTATTCTCTTTTAAATATAACTTTAACAATCAAACTCTTTTTTTGTTGCTGCCAATGCCGGCGTGACACGTTCTCCTCGCTTCTCTTTCAATCTGAATGTGAAGGCTTTTGTTAGATACATTTCTAAAATTTATCCACATCAATTAGGAATACATCATCGTTTTTCTTTTCATATTGAATTAGATCGCTACTGAAGCCAGATTTAGAAAAAAGAACAAAATATTCATTCTTGTTTTTTGATTCCCATTTAACACTTTTGCTTTTTGCTTGTAACTCTTTCAAAACACTCATCCCAACGTGTTTTTTAGACCATTTGCATTCTCCGAAGATTATATTATCACCACCAATTGCAACTATATCAATTTCATTATTTTTATCCCACCATCTTCCGCATTTTTCAATTACAAATGGAAATTTAAATTTAAACATAATTTGTCTTGAAAGAGATTC
>JAUVLE010000187.1 GCA_030595905.1 Candidatus Cloacimonadota bacterium
CAAATTTTATTATTAATCACGCCTCAGAAGTCCTTGTAGAAAACGATGGCATCCTTTTCTTAGATTGGGGTAGTATTGTTAAAGGCACTCTTCCAACAACTTACGAAGCTACTCCTCCGGGACAACCTGTCGGTGGTGAGGACCCAATCCCCGGAGATCGTATTATAGCTAAAAGTGGTGGAATTATAACGACTGATATTCTTGATAACTTTACACCAAGTTGCGATTCTATTACTATTGCTTCTACAGGTAGTGATTTATGGGATGGAATTTTCATTCAAAGTCCATCGGACTCTACTAATTATTGGTTCGTGAATTGTGATATTTCCGGTATTCGTAAACTTTCAATAGAAAATGTAGGTTTGAGTGCTAGAAATACAGCTTACTTAAGGTTACATCAAACGGATTTTCACGATGCTGGTCAAATTGTTGTTCGTGATGGTCATAATTTAATAGTTCACGGAAATGTAGCTGAGAGTGAATACTGCTATTTCGAAGACACACCAGCTTACCCTATTGTTGCTTACGAATCTCCGGTTGATCTTGATTATGTTCATATTGAAAATAATGGTGGTGGTATTTATCTTTATGATTCTTCTACACCATTTTCAATTATTAACAATTGTAACTTCTTAAATAACAACGGTGATGGTGTTAAGCTCAATGGTGTTGCATTTAGTGATTTCAATGACAATAACATTGAAGATAATTCAGGTTTTGGTATGATATGTTATCCTGGCACAGCTTTTGAGTATCAACATTTTAATGCAGATACTTTAAGGAATAATGGTTATGCTGAATTTGTAGGGTGGCAATCTACTTTTGAAATGAGTTATCAATATGCAAATAACAAAATCGAAGATACTAATTATGGTTTTGGTTCAGATCAATTTCTCCTAATGAATCTGAATTGGGATGATTCAACTACCGTAAATATCAGTGGCACTGATTTAACATCAGCTGATCTTTCGCATCTCTTACCCTCAGATCCCGATGCTTGGTCTTTTGGTGGAGGTATTACTATCGAAAAAGAAATGCTTTATTCTGCATCAAGTGATATGGGTAATGGTAATTATTTTATAGCAGAGCAAACATTACAACTTCTCATTTCTGATTATTCATTAACCAATGAAGCCGGTTCAGCAGTATATTATCTCTATCATCTTGAAAGTCTGACTGAACAGGATTTCTCTAGTTTGAGATATTATCTTGAAAATGTTACACCTACGAATGATACACCTCTTGAAACGGCGATTAAAAAAATCATTACCAAAACATATATGAAAGATAAAGAATACCTAATTGCAATTAATCAGTTGGAAACCGTTATTAATAATTCTCAGATTCCTGATGAAGTTATCTCAGCTATGATTGATGAAGGTTATTGCTATTTGAAGCTTGCTGATGAAAGTGAAAGAGGTTTACCTGTAAATTGTACAGTAAAAACAGCTACTCTCAATGAATATCAAGCAAAAGTTAGAGAACTTGAAACTCAATTCTCATTCTATCTTGATGAGCAGGAACAAGATATTATTAAGATTGCAGGAAATATTCTCTCGATATCTAATTATCCTAATCCATTTAATCCAACAACAACAATAGCTTTTGATCTTGCTGCGGAGTCTAATGTTTCTATTGCTGTTTACAACGTAAAAGGTCAGAAAGTTAATCAATTAATTAATGAGCAACTTTCAGTTGGTCAACATTCAATTGAATGGAATGGTAAAGACAGTAACAATAAATCTGTTGCTTCAGGTTTGTATTTCTATAAACTCACATCAGATGATGACACAGTGATGCGTAAAATGTTGCTTCTTAAGTAACACTTAATCAACTCAAAATCCCTCTCCTATTAAAAGGAGAGGGATTTAGGGTAAGGCGAGGTATTTATGAAATTTAGTCACTTCTCATTGTTCTTTATCCTTTTAATTTCAAATTTCACATTCCTAATTCCTAATTCTTCAATCGCATTTGCGATTGAAGTCGGCGGTCACTTAACAGAAGATACAACCTGGAATCCCGAAAATAATCCTTATCTCGTAATTGAAAATCTTTATGTTGATTCAGGTGTTACTCTAACTATTTTACCCGGTACAGAAATAAAAGTAAGCGGAGCACCTTGTACAAGTTGGAATGATTATGATGACAATTTCTGGCTATATGGTGGTGATTCTATTGCAAAAATGTTTTTAATTGATGGTAGAATAATTGCCGAAGGTACAGAACAAGATAGTATTACTTTCACAAGAATACAGAATGATTTTGATTATTATTGGGGTTGCATTTATATAACTGAGCAAAGTGAAATGTCTATATTTAAGCATTGTAAATTTGAATATTCAGCTGGTATTGGTATTGCAGTAGGTAACATAGCTAAAGGTGCGGTTTCAATTTATAATGGTAAAGGGTTTATTAACAATTGTTTATTCAATAACAACGGAAATGGTTTAGTAACTCGTGGTAACTTGGTAAAAACTCTTGAAATAACTAGTTCACAATTCTCTTTTGATAATAGTATTAATAATTTTGTTGAAAATATTTGGGGTCGTCGCCATATTAGTTTAATAACACCTGCTGAAGGTTTTAAGCCTACCCTGTTAGCTAATAATAAATTTATTGATGATCGCTCCATTACTGCAAGTTCTGTTTATTATGTGGATAATCAAAATACCAATTGTCCTGAGACTAATACAGGATTTGATGATGAAATTTCATATTTTTATAATAATAACTTCAATTTTTGTGATATAGGAATTAATGGTAATAATGACACATCAATATACATCAAAAACAATCGTTTTATCGGCGGTTACAAAGGGATAGATATTGATCAAGCTTACGTAGAAATCTGTAATAATTATTTTGAAGAATGTGATTTAGATACAGACTTAGGATGTTATGGTATAATTTCTAATAATATTATTATCGGTGGTAATGTAAGGACATCTGCTTACTTGGATGTGTTTCAAAATATTGGTTTTAATGGAGAATCCGGCATCACAATAACTTATAGAAATGAATCTTGTTTTAATAATTTATCTATAAGCAATCAATATGCTTTTAATGGTGCGTTTTCAGATTACTATAATAATTGCATTTTTATAGATAATGATGAATTGTCTCAAAATGGAATTCACGGCAATCCAATTTTCCGAAATTGCATAATTGATTTTCCTTTGGAATACCCTCTTATTGACGGTGGTGGTAATATCATCGTCGATTCCTTGCAGGCTCAATTTATCTTTGAAGACATTCAAAACGGAGGTTTTCATCTCATCGATGGCAGTCTGGCAATAGATGCAGGTTTTGATACGCTTGGTTATTATTATCCCTTCGATATGGATTACAATCACAGAGTGTGGGACGGAGATAATAATGGAAGTGCAATAATTGATATTGGGGCTTACGAGTATGGTGCACCAGCTTTTGGTGGTATTGAGGGTGTAACTTACGATCCAATAAGTGGTGAACCAGTAAATTACGTGCTCATCAAAATAAATAATGAATCTGGTGAATTCACTTTCTCAGATAGCCTTGGTGATTTTGAATACAAACTCCCTTCTGGTGTTTATGATGTCTATGCAGAGCGTGTTTTTTACGATGATGCGGTTGAATACCAGATCGAAGTAATTGATGGTGAATTTACTCAAATAGCAATTCCAATGTTTGAGACTGTGGATGTAGTAGATCAAACAATTCCTAATTCCTCATCCCCAATTTCTAATCTGACGAACTATCCGAATCCGTTCAACCCAGAAACAACAATTTCTTTTTCAGTAACACAAAACTCCGATTTTGTTAATCTTGAAGTATATAATATCAAAGGACAAAAAGTTAAAACTTTAATCAACGAAAAAATGCAAAGCGGAAAACATACTATAATTTGGTCGGGTTTAGATTCTATTAATAAACCTGTTAGTTCAGGCATTTATCTTTATAAAATCAAAGTTGATAATCAAGAAACAGTAAATCGTATGCTCTTGTTGAAATAAAAGTTTAAAGATTATGGTGTATAACAAGCGCACCCACATTAAGCAAGAAATAAAGTTGAAAGAACGTGGCGTGCACCAACCATTATACACCATAAAAAAAGGAAAGAGGAATAGCCAATGATTTAGAGACGTAAATCTCGTATATTAAGTTGAATACTTGATAACTACCTATGAAGTAATATTTATCGAACAAACACAAAAAATAAAAAATGGAGATTATTATGTTTACCGAAAAAAAGAAGTTATTTCTAATCATAACAATACTTTTTGTTATGAGTTTTAGTTCAGTTGTTTTGTATGCAGATTGTGATATGATGGCAATGATAGCAAAGAAAGGTCATTACCTCTCTTGGAATAGTTCAAGTTATGACTTATTTAATTTCATAAGGGAACGCTCAACAAATTCAGGTTGGAAGCCGAACAATGATGGATATGGTTTCAGTTATTATCCAGAAGATGGAACTTTCAATTATAACCCAACCAATCCAAACGATCCTGATAATCAGGCATGGTATTTAACAGGAGAAGATAATTATTACTATAACCTTTACAATCCAAATGACCCAGACAATGTTGCACTTGATACTGCTGAACAGATTATTATGGACAATGATACAGAAGCAACAATAATATATGGACATGCAAGATCTGCAGGTTCATCATATGTCTATGGAAGTCATTCTTTTAGATTTGAATGGAATGGAAAAACTTATACATTTATGCATAATGGTGGAATGAATAGTGATGTAGGTGATCTTCGAGATAAAGTAATTGAATATCTTGGACAATCTTGGTCTTATCCATCAAATTGGAGTTCTTATTCAGTTGGTGATGATTGGATAGATAGTGAAGTATTCTTTCATTATCTTATGAAACATATCATTGCAGTAGAAGGTGATGTTCTTAACGGAATCTACAATGCACTAAATTACTCAGTAGGTTATCCACAAGCGAGTGTTTGGTCTCTTATTTCTAACCCTGAGAATTATTATAACATCATTAATTTTGTATTTTCTGATGGAGAATCTTTATATCTCTTCCGAAATAGAAATGATAATACTCATGAATATTCATACAAAGAGTTTAATGGCTTTTATACTGTAAAGACTTATGAGGATTTAGAAGAATGGGAAACTCTTGATGACAAAGAACTTGCAATAATCTCCCCATATGGTGTTTCTAGAATTCCAAATATTATGAAAGATTATCCTTCAGATGACTCAATGCAATTTGTAAGAGGAGAAATAATAGATGATTTAAATTGTGGTGCATATGATGCTGATGAACCAATGCTTTGGTTCACAGGTAATGTTACAATACCATCTGGGGTCACAGTGAATATAGTAGACGAGCTTTACGAAGGTACTCATGTAGGTTTTGCGACAAATATAACAATGACAATAAACGGTACTCTTAATATAAATGAAGGAGCTAGTTTAAATATCAATCATGCTTCAGAAGTCCTTGTAGAAAATGATGGTATCCTCTTCCTCGACTGGGGCAGTACTCTCACAGGTTTCACACCCACAACCGTTGAAGCTACTCCTCCAGGGCAACCGGTTGGTGGTGAACCGTTAATCTCTGGTGACCGCATCATCGCTAAAAATGGTGGAAGGATTACAACAGATATTCTAAGTGAACTGCAACCAGATGATCCATTTGTAACAATTTCCTCCAGTTCTGGTATT